>NZ_JBEXTX010000010.1:0-112179 GCF_040614175.1 Amycolatopsis sp. NPDC006131 | reverse complement strand
GGTCACCTTCCGACCACCCCCGCCCCCGATGCCTGATTGTGTTTCAGTCGCCGAGCAGCCGTGTCAAGGCGGGAAAGAGTACCTTGACACGCCTGGTCGGCGACTAAAGATCGGCTGTGGATCGGGGGCGGGGGAGGTCTGGTTGGGGTAGTCGCCTGCTTTGCGTTGCCGGGCGGCGGTTCGGTGGTGTGCCCCGAAGAACCTGCTAGTCCTGCTTGTCGGCGTTTGCGCGCCTTGCTGCTTCCCTCATCTCGAAGAGGTCCGTCAGCCAGTCGCCCGTTTCCCGGGCGATGTCGCGCACCGCGCCGGTGATGATCGTCGCTATGTTGCCGATGTGGGTGGCTGCCGACTCGGTCAGCACCTGGACCGTGTCCTTGCCGCTTTCGATCGGATCGACCATCACACGTCCTCACGCCGCCGCGGAAACCCTGTCGGACGCCAGCGTATCGGGCGTCCGGTCCGCCTGCCGAGGCCGCGGCGGCAGCGCGAACTTCACGATCTTCTTCGCCACCGACCACAACTGCTTGTGCAGCGGCCCGGTGTTGTAGGGCAGCCCGTACTTCTCGCACACCGCCCGCACCTCCGCGGCGATCTGCGGGTACCGCCGCGCCGGGATGTCCGGGAACAGGTGGTGCTCGATCTGGTGTGAAAGGTTGCCGCTGAGGATGTGGAACAGCGGGCCGCCCGTGATGTTCGCCGAGCCGAGGATCTGGCGCAGGTACCACTGGCCCCGCGTCTCGTTCTCGGTCTCCTCCTCGGTGAAGCTCTCGACGTCGGACGGGAAGTGGCCGCAGAAGATGATCGCGAACGCCCACAGGTTGCGGGTCAGGTTCGCCGACGCGTTGCCCAGGAACGTCAGCGGCGCGAGCGGGCCGGTGAGCAGCGGGAACAACACGTAGTCCTTGCCGACCTGCTTCACCGCCTTGCGCGCCATCCGCTCGCGCATCTGCTTCAGCTCGGGGTCCGACCACTTCCGCTCACCACGCACGACCCGGTCGAACTCCAGGTCGTGCAACATCACGCCCCACTGGAAGATGAACGCCAGCACCGTCGCGTACACCGGGTTGCCCAGGTAGTACGGGTGCCACTTCTGCGCCGGGTCGATGCGCAGGATGCCGTACCCGATGTCGCGGTCCTTGTCGAGCACGTTGGTGAACGTGTGGTGGATGTAGTTGTGCGAGTGCCGCCAGTTCTCCGCGGGCGCCATCGTGTCCCACTCGAACTTCTGCGAGCTCAGCTCGGGGATGCGCGTCCAGTCGTACTGGCCGTGCATCACGTTGTGGCCGATCTCCATGTTGTCCAGGATCTTCGCCAGCGACAGCGCGCCGACCCCGGCGAGCCAGGCCGGCGGGAAGAACCCGGCGAACATCAGCGCCCGCCCGGCGACCTCCAGCCCGCGCTGGGTCTTGATCACGTTCCGGATGTAGTCGACGTCGTCCTGGCCGAGGTCGGCGACGATCCGCTGCCGGATCGCGTCCATCTCGCGGCCGAACTCCTCGATCTGCTCCGGCGTCAGCCGGTCCTGCAAGCCGGTCATGGGAAGGCTCCTCTACGCGTCGATCTCCACGTCCCCGGCCGGGACGGAGATGCAGAGCTGGATCTCTTCGTTCTCTTCGCCGGACACCTCGCCCGACTTCGCGTTCCGCACCCGGCCGCGGGCCTTGACCTTCGTGCAGGAGAAGCAGATGCCCATCCGGCACCCGTGCTCCGGGCGGAGCCCGGCCTCCTCGGCCTGTTCCAGCAGCGGGCGGCCCGAGTTGGGGAACTCGACACCGCTGTGCGCGAACCGCACGGTCCCCTCGGCCGCCGACTCGTCGATCACCAGCTCCGGCGGCGTGAACTCTTCGGTGATCAGTTGTTCACTCAATTGTTCGCTGTCGTACACGGCCCGCACGGAGTCCATCAGCGGCGCGGGCCCGCACAGGTAGGTCAGCGCGCCCGCGTACCAGGGCGCGGCCTCGACCAGGTGTTCCCGCGAGAAGAACCCCCTCAGCTCGCCGCCCGCCGCGTGCGTGCACGCGAGCACGACCCGCACGTTCGGAGCCTGCCGCGCCAGCTCGCGGGCGTAGAGCACGTCGTCCGGGGTGTTCGCGTAGTGCAGGAACACCACCTCGCCCTGGTGCCCCTCGTCGGCGAGGGTGCGCAGCATCGACATCAGCGGGGTGATGCCGCTGCCGCCGCTGATCAGCAGCAGCTTCTCCGGTCGCGGCTCGGGCAGGGTGAACGTGCCGTCCGCCTGGGACAGGCCCAGCACCCAGCCCGGCCGGGCCCGGTTGAGGTGCTGCGACACCAGTCCCTGCGCCTTGATCGTCAGCTCCAGCCGCCCGTCGCGGTGCTGCGAACCGGCCGGCGAGTAGCACCGGGTGCGGCGCACGCCGTCGATGTCCACCGACACCCGCACGTACTGGCCCGCCTGGAAGCCGCGCCACGCCGAACTCGGCTTCAGCGTCAGGGTGACCGTGTCGGGGGTCTGGTGCTCGACCGCGGTGACCTCGCCACGGATCTCGCGGCGGACCAGCATCGGGTCGACCAGTTCCAGGTAGCGGTCGATGCCGTGCGGGGTGAGCAGCGCCTCGGCGATCGCGGCGAGCCGCATGATTCCTCCCCGGGATCATTTTCGGAGAACACTTGTACACTCAATGGTGGCGTACCCGGCGGGGGCGCTGTCAACCGAAGGAGGTGCGGGCGTGACGCAGGTCGCACCCGGAACCGGACGTAGGATCGGCGACGTGTCGGCCGAGTCCGTGAAGCCCGTGAGCCGGCAGGAACGCAAGCAGCGCACCCGCCAGGCCCTGCTGGACGCCGCGCTCGCCCAGCTCGCCGACCGCCCGTTCGCGGTGCTCAGCCTGCGCGAGGTGACCAAGCAGGCGGACATCGTGCCCACCGCCTTCTACCGGCACTTCACGTCGATGGACGAGCTGGGCCTGGTGCTGCTCGGCGAGTCGATGGCGGTCCTGCGCCGGATGCTCGACGCCGCGCGCGACACCGGAACCGACTTCGACCAGGTCGCCCGCACCGTCGTGCGGACCCTGCACGAGTACACCCGCGCGCATGAGGCCCACTTCCGCTTCCTGACCAGGGAACGGCACGGCGGGTCCGGCGCGGTGCCGCAGGCCGCGCGCACGGAACTGCGCATGTTCGCCGGCGACCTGGCCGTCGACCTCGCCCGGTTCGACTGCCTGCGCCGCTGGCGGACGGACGACCTGCGAATGCTCGCCGACATGATCGTGACGATGCTGCTGTCCACCGCGGTGGAACTCATCGAAACCGTGCCGCGCAGCGCGGAATCCGACGAACGCATTCTCGCCACCGCGGAAAACCGGCTGAAACTGATCGCCCGCGGCGCCGAGCACTGGCAGTGACCCTCATTCGAGGGACACCGGCGGTTTGCGCACTCCGATGGCGCTTGCGAACGTCGAATTCATGCGAAAGATCGCCGTACTGACCGCCGCCGCGTTCCTGCTGGCCACGGCGCCCGCCGCCGCCGAGCCGGCGTTTCTCACGTCGTACTACGGGAACGGCTGGGGCCTGCAGGTCGAAGGCGCCGTCACCAAGGACGGCGACCAGGCCTATTCGATCGAGCTGAGCGTTTCCGGCACCTGTCCGGCGGCGCAGATGCTGAGCACGCCGAAAATGGGTGTGCGATACCGGTCGCCGCGCGAGGACTGGCACACGGTGATGTTCCCGTGCGGCACGAATCCGGAGCCGATCAAGGGATCCGGGTACCTCTTCCCCGGTGACAGCGTGTCGATCCAGGCCATCGGCGAAGCCGGTTTCCCGCCGTCTCCCGGCTACGGCTTCGAGGTCCAGGTGCAGCCGGCGGAACCTGAGACGGCACCCACCCCGAGCTTGTGATCATCGAACACCTGTTCTAGCGTCGTGCACGGAGGGTAGGGAGTGCACGATGAACCGGCAGGACGAGGAAGACCGCCTGGAGCGGAAGCGGATCGCCGAGCTGGCGGACCAGTGGCGCTCGCTCGCGGGCGCACTGCCGTTCTGGACCCAGGAGCGTGAGGGCGACGAAATCGTGCTGCGCAACCAGTTCGGCGACGAGCTGCTGGTGACCCTGCACGGGCGCTGGGCCCAGCACTTCGCCCAGTACCTGGGCTCGCTGCAGAAGACGGCGGGCTGCGCGCTGGCCGAGCTGCTCTGGACCATCGGCGGCCACGGCGACTCGGTGCAGATTCGCCGTCAGGCCCGGGAACTCCTGCGCGCGATGCTGCTCGAAGAACCCCGGCCACCCGGCCGGCAGCGGTGACGGTGCGTGACCGTCCACTCGCGACAGATCAGCTGGCCGCCAGGAAGCGCGACGCCCGCTCGGCGACCTCCCCCACCGGGGCCGCGTCCGGCCACAGTTCCACCTCACCGCGCTGGAGCAGGGCGCGGGCCCGGCTGTGGGCCCGCCGCGGGTCGTGCACGACGCTGCGGCCGGCGATGATCGCCAGCACCGGCACGGCGAGAGCACGCAATTGCTCGTCGGTGAACAGGACCGGCCGCGGCAGCGCGGTCCGGAAGTGCTGGAACCCGGCGCTGAGCAGCCGTCCTTCGACGGTGTCCGCCGGGTCCGCGCCGGTGGCCCAGCGGAGGAACCGCGGCCGGGCCCAGCTCGAGACGTAGCGCAGGCCGACCGGGAGGGCCCGCAGCACCACGCCGGGCGGCACCGGCGCGAACGTGGCGACCGGGTCTGCCAGCGTCAGCGAAGCGACCCGCTCCGGCCGCCGGACCGCGAGGTTCGCGGCCAGCCACCCGCCGGTCGAGACGCCGAGCAGGTGCGCCCGCCCGAGGCCGAGCCGGGCCAGGGTGTCGTCGAGCCAGCGTGCCTGGTCCCCGGCGTCGCGGATCGGCGCGGTCTGCTCGCTGCGGCCCGGTTCGCCGAGCGGATCGACGGTGTGGACGCGGTGGCGCCGGGCCAGTTCCGGGATGCCCGCCCGGAACGCGATGCTCGTGCCGCAGCGCCCGGGCAGCAGGACGAGCGGGTCACCGGCCGTGCCGAAGCGGTAGACGCGGACCGCGCCGAAGGCCGTGGGGATATCGCGCACGGCGGCCGGCTCGGGCATCGCACGCAGGCCTTCGTCGTAAACGGCGTCGTAGCGTGCCCGGTTACCCGCCGACCGAAACCTGCCGAGCCCGCTCATTCGCACCTCGCCATCGTGAAATTCGGCACCGTCGCGGCCGCCGTCGGTGACCCGGCGCTGACACCCCGTTGCCACTCCGAGGAAAACGGCCATGTCGATCGTCGCCTCCCCCGGCCACGAGGTCGAATCCGGGAGTTACCGTGGAAGGCATGTTCGGTATGGCCGCGGTCTGGGCGGAACGCACGTCCCGTCGGACGCTGAATCATCTGCACAGCCAGCTGGGCGCCGCGGGGCTCGTCGCCGCCGTGGCCACCGCGCCCGGCCTGGCCGCGGTGGTCGACCAGCACGCGGCCGCGGTGCGCGACATCCTCGCCGCGGGCGTGGAGGGTTCGGCGGCCGTCGCGGGCGTCGTGCTGCTCGCCGGGTACGCGCGCGGCCTGCTCGACCACGCGCGCGAAGCCGGCTGGCGGCTGACCGTGCCACACGGCCCGGAATCGGGGCCGATGGACTGGCTGACCTTCCGCCTGCTGGCGGTCTGCACGCTGGCGAACTCGATGGACGACCCCCACTACCGCCAGGGCTTCGAACTGGAACTGCGCTAGGCGCAAGAGAACGGCCGGTCCGTCGCCGGACCGGCCGCCTCTCCCTGTGCTCCCCGTCTTGAGGGCGTTCCCCGTCGTTACCGGAAGCTCTCCGGCGGCCGCATGGTCGCGCCGCGGTCCGACCCCATGGAACCGGTCGGCTGGCGCATCTCCTGCGTGGCCTCCTCCGCGGTCGGGGTGGTCGCGCGGGTCGCGTCCTCACGGCCCCGCTGGTAGGCCTCGGCGTGCGCCTTGGCGGCCGGGATCTGCTCCTCGGCGCGGCCCAGCCAGCGCTCCCAGCGCTGCTGCATCGGCTTCACCAGGCCACCGCCCATGCCGACGATGACGACACCGCCGATCGTCGCGAGCACGGTGACCAGCACCGGCGTGGTGACGGTGGTGGCGACGCCGATCTGGTTCAGGGCCGCGATGATGCCCAGCGCCCAGATGAACACCGCCGCGATCGTGCCCAGCGTCTTGCCGTAGGACAGGCCGCTCAGCGCTCCGCCGACCAGGTCCTTCACCGCGCGGGCGATCGCGCCGGCGACGACCACGATGATGATCGCGACCGCGGCCTTCGGCAGCCACGCGACGATCCCCGTCAGCAGCCCGCTCACCGGGTTCGGCCCCCACACGCCGAAGGCGAACTGCAGGGCGATCAGCAGGACCGCGTAGTACACCAGCTTGGCGATGATGTCCGAGGCGTCGTACTTGCTCTTGGCGAGCATCTGCTTGATGCCGCCGCGCTCGACCACCCGGTCGAACCCGACCTTCTCGAGCACCTTGTTCACGATCTTGCCCAGTGCTTTGGCGATGAACCAGCCGATCGCGAGGATCACCAGGAACGCGACGAACTTCGGCACGAAGGTCGCCACCGCGCTCCAGGCGTTGGACACACCCTGGCCGAAGTCGACGGCCGCCAGGTTGGACGTTGCCACTGGCCTCTCTCCCTTCCGTTGCAGGAGCAACCTGCGCCCCGTTTCTGAAGCGCTTTCGATGAAGTGGCTACCCAGCCCTGGCAGGGCCACACTTCAATGACCTGCGGGTATCCCCCACGCGTGTGATGCAGGACCCATCGCGACAGGGGTACCAAAACGGCTCCCACCGGCGGTTTCGTGACGATTTCGCGGCCGCGCCGACCGGGTGGAAAAAGTCAGTCGGCCGCCGCTCGCGCGGGGCGTCGCGCCGGCACCGCGATGCGGCTGACGTCGGAGGCCACCACGATCTCGCCGCCGAACGACGCGGCCGCCTCGGCGCGGAACGCCTCCGGGTCCGGGTAGCGCTGCGAGAAGTGCGACAGGACCAGCTTCCGCACCCCGCACTCCGCCGCCACCCGCCCGGCCTGCGCGGCCGTCAGGTGCCCGTACTCGGTGGCCAGCGCGGCGTCCGCGGACAGGAACGTCGACTCGATCACCAGCAGGTCCGCGTGCTCGGCCAGCTCGAAGACGCCGTCGCAGAGCCGGGTGTCCATCACGAACGCGAACCGCTGGCCCCGGCGCGGCTCGCTCACCGCCGGCAGCTCGACCCGCCGCCCGCCGACCTCGACGAACCCGTCCCGCTGCAGCTGCCCGACCGCGGGGCCACGCACACCGAGCGCCGTGAGCCGGTCCGGCAGCATCCGCCGGGTGTCCGGCTCGACCAGCTGGTACCCGAACGACTCGACGGGGTGCGACAGCCGCCGCGCGAGCAGACGGCCGAACGCGCCGCGCGCGATCTCACCCGGCTCGGCCACCGGCGACTCCACCAGCTCCGCCGTCTCGTGGAAGGCGCTCGCGTGCCGCAGCCGCGCGAAGTACTCCGCGCCGGAGGCCGGGTAGTGCGCGACCACCGGGTGCCGCACCCCGTCCAGCGACAACCGCTGCACCACGCCCGGCACGCCGAGGCAGTGGTCGCCGTGGAAGTGGCTCAGGCAGATCCGCGTGATCGAACTGGCCGCCACCCCGGCGAACAGCATCTGCCGCTGTGTGCCCTCGCCGGGGTCGAACAGCAGTCCCTCGCCGTCCCAGCGCAGCAGGTAGCCGTTGTGGTTGCGGGTGCGCGTCGGCACCTGGCTCCCGGTCCCCAGCACCACCAGTTCACGCACGGACACCCCCCGACCCTAGGCCGCGCAGCCGCAACGCTGTCCACAGCTCCGCCCGCACGTCCGGGTCGTCGAGATCGCGCCCGGTCAGCTCGGCCACTTTCGCGATGCGGTTGCGCAGGGTGTGCCGGTGGACGCCGAGCCGCGCCGCCGCCGGGTCCCACTGCCCGTGCCGCCGCAGCCACTCCGCGAGCGACGCCACCAGGTCGCCACGCCCGGTCTCGTCGTGGCGCACCAACGGTTCCAGCACCGCGGCGGCAAACGCTTGCGCCTCCTCCGCGGGCAGCAGCGAGACCAGGTCACCGCGGAACCGCACCAGCTCGGTCCGCGACGCGACGCGCGTCGCCCGCTGGTGCGCCTGCGCCAGTTCGGCGTAACCGGCCGCCGGCGCCACACCGCCGGCCAGCTCCGGGGACCAGCCGGACGGCCCGATCGCCACGACGAACCCGTCCAGCTCGGCGGCGAACGCCGGGCTGCCGTCGAGGGCGTCGAGCACGCGCTCGGCCTGACCGGTCAACGCGAACACCTCGACCGGTTCCGGTGGCAGGCCGACGATCCTGGCGACCAGCTCGTGCTGCCCGGCCAGCAACAAACGCATACATGCGGTATGTACCTTGCGGCGCTCCGACTCCAGCCCGCGCGCTCGCGTCAACGTGAGGGTGAGCAGTGACGCGGCGGCGCTCAGCACGTGCCCGCTGGTCCGGTCGAACGGCTCCGGCCGCCCGGCGACGAGGAACCCCTGGTTGCGCAGCACCTGGACGACCACGTGCTGCCCGTCCACCTCGAAACTGGCGCTCGCCGGCCCGCCACGCAGCCGCGCCAGCTCGCCCGCCACCGACGGCAGCCGTTCCGCGGCCGCCGCCGGGGCGGCCCGCACCAGCTCGCCGCCGCGGCCGACCAGCAGCACGAACCCGTCGAGCAGCCGAGCCAGCCGTCGCACCGCCGCGTCCGGCCCGCGCAACGCCGCCCGCGTCAGCTCCTGCTGCGCCGCGTTGGTGGCGGTGACCTCGGCGTAGGAGTCCGCAGCGAGGGCCGCCGACACCGCCTTGCTGATCGCGATGAACGGCGTCCGCCGCGGCACTTCCAGCAGCGGCAGCCCGGCGTCGGCGGCGGCGCGCACCAGCGCGGCGGGCGCCTCGGCGTGGCTGAGCCCGATGCCGAACCCGAGCCCGGCCAGTCCACGCGCCGTCAGCCTGGTGACGTACCCGGGCTCGCCGGAGAGCCGCAGTCCCGTGGTGAGCAGCAGCTCGCCGCCTTCGAGGAACGGCGTCGGGTCGTCCAGCTCGCTGACGTGCACCCACCCCACCGGGCGGTCCAAACCGGACTGCCCGGCCAGCACGCGCAGACCGAGCGTCGGGTCGGCGAGGAGTCGCCGCAGGGTCACCGGCACGACCACCACTCTGCCACTTCGTCCAGTTCTCCGAGCCCTTATTGGCCGGTTCGGCCATTTCCGTCCACGCCGGGCGAGCAGATGCTGGACCGATGAGCTTCCCCTACTGGGTCGCCGGCCGCCCGGCGACGAGCGACGACCTCGTCGAAGTCCGCAACCCCCGCGACGGCGCACTCGCCGGAACCACCAGCAACGCGACCGCGGCCGACGTCGAAGCCGCCGTCGCCGCCGCGCACGACGTCCGGCACGAGGTCGCGCAGCTGCCGGCGTACGTGCTCGCGGACGCCGTCGACCACGTCTCCCGGCGCCTGGCCGAGCGCGCCGACGAGATCGCGGACCTGATCCACGCCGAGTCGGGCAAGCCGCTGAAGTGGGCGCGGGCCGAGGTCGGGCGCGGGGTGTCGACCTTCCGCTGGGCCGCCGAGGAGGCCCGCCGGTTCTCCGGCGAGCTGCAGCGGCTCGACACCGACGCCGCCTCCGCCGGGCGGCTGGCGCTGGTCCGGCGCGCGCCGCGTGGGCCGGTCCTGGGGATCACCCCGTTCAACTTCCCGCTCAACCTCGTCGCCCACAAGATGGCCCCGGCGATCGCCGTCGGCTGCCCGATCGTGCTCAAACCCGCGCCCGCGACTCCGCTGACCGCGCTGGTGCTCGGCGAGCTGCTCGCCGAGACCGCCCTGCCCGCCGGCTCGTGGTCGGTCCTGCCGATGCCGAACGAGGCGGCGAGCGAGCTGGTCGCGGACCCGCGGCTGCCGGTCGTGTCGTTCACCGGGTCCGGACCGGTCGGCTGGTCGATCCAGGACCGGGTGCCGCGCAAGCACGTGACCCTGGAGCTGGGCGGCAACGCGGCGGCGATCGTCTGCCCGGACTGGACGGACCTGGAGTTCGCGGCGCAGCGCATCGCGACCTTCGGCACGTACCAGGGCGGCCAGTCGTGCATCTCGGTGCAGCGGGTCTACGCGCACCGCGACGTGTACGCCGAGCTGGCCGACCGGGTCGTCGCCCACGTGCGCAAGCTGGACGTGGACGGCGAGGTCGGCCCGCTGATCAACGAGGCGGCCGCGGTGCGGGTGCAGTCGTGGGTCGACGACGCGGTCGCGGCGGGCGCCGAACTGCTCGCCGGCGGGACGCGGCAGGGCGCGACCGTGGCGCCGACCGTGCTCGCCGACGCGCCGGAGGACTGCGCGGTCAACGCCGAGGAGATCTTCGGCCCGGTGCTGTCGCTCGCGCCGGTCGACTCGGTGGAGGAGGCCTTCGAGCGGGTCAACGCGTCGCGGTTCGGGCTGCAGGCCGGGGTCTTCACGCACGACCTGCGGGTCGCGTTCGAGGCGTCGGCGCGGCTGGAGGTCGGCGGCGTGGTGGTCGGCGACGTGCCGAGCTACCGGGCCGACCAGATGCCCTACGGCGGGGTGAAGGAGTCCGGCACCGGCCGGGAGGGGGTCCGCGCGGCCATGGAAGACCTCACTGAGCAGCGGGTTCTCGTGCTGACCGGGGTGCGCTGAAGATTTCCGAAAGAAAATTGTCCGCCGTTGTCGATTCGCCCGGTGCTCGATCGATGTCATCGTGACGGTCCCATTGGGGACCACCTCGACAGCAGGGAGAAGACGATGAAGTTCATGGTCCTGGTCAAGGGCGACGAGAACACCGAGGCCGGCGCCATGCCCACCGAGCAGGAGCTGGCGGACATGACCAAGTTCAACGAGGAGCTGGTCAAGGCCGGTGTGATGCTGGCGGGCGAGGGCCTGCACCCGAGCTCGAAGGGTGCGCGGGTGCGGTACTCCAGCGAGGGCACGACCGTGATCGACGGCCCGTTCGCGGAGTCGAAGGAGCTGATCGCGGGCTTCTGGATCCTCGACGTGAAGTCGAAGGAGGAGGCCGTCGAGTGGCTGAAGCGGGCGCCGTTCCGGGACACCGAGATCGAGATCCGGCAGGTGTTCGAGGCCGAGGACTTCGGCGAGGCGTACACGCCGGAGCTGCGTGAGGCCGAGGACCGGATGCGGCAGAAGATCGAGGAGCAGCACGGGCGGTAGGAACTTGCCCTCGCCGCGGTGAGGTGGTGTGCTCGGTGACCGTGACGGTCACCGAGGCACATCGCACCATCGACGCCGTGTGGCGGATCGAGTCCGCGAAGCTGATCGCCGCGCTGACGCGCATGGTGCGCGACGTCGGGCTGGCCGAGGAGCTGGCGCAGGACGCGCTGGTGGCGGCGCTGGAGCAGTGGCCGTCGTCGGGTGTGCCGTCGAACCCGGGCGCGTGGCTGATGACGATCGCCAAGCGCCGCGCGATCGACCACTTCCGGCACCTGAAGATGGCGGAGCGCAAGCACGAGGAGATCGGGCTCGACCTGGAGACCACGCAGCAGGCGATCGAGGTCGAGCCGGACGAGGTGCCGGACGACCTGCTGCGGTTGATCTTCACGGCGTGCCACCCGGTGCTGAAGACGGAGGCGCGGGTGGCGCTGACGTTGCGCTTGCTGGGCGGGTTGACGACGGACGAGATCGCGCGTGCGTTCCTGGTGCCGGAGTCGACGGTGGCGCAGCGGATCGTGCGGGCGAAGCGGACGCTGGCGCAGAAGAAGGTGCCGTTCGAGGTGCCCGCCGGGCCGGAGCTGGCGGAGCGGCTGGGGTCCGTGCTGGAGGTGGTGTACCTGATCTTCAACGAGGGCTATTCCGCGACGGCCGGCGACGACTGGATGCGCCCCCAGCTGTGCGCCGACGCGATGCGGCTGGGGCGGATCCTGGCCGGGCTGGCGCCGCAGGAGCCCGAGGTGTTCGGGCTGGTGGCGTTGATGGAGTTGCAGGCGTCGCGGTCCAGGGCGCGGGTGACGCCGGAGGGTGAGCCGATCCTGTTGCTGGACCAGAACCGGGCGAAGTGGGACCGGTTGCTGATCGGGCATGGGCTGGCGGCGCTGGAGCGGGCGGAGAGCCTGTCGCGGGCGCGTGGACCGTACGTGCTGCAGGCGGCGATCGCGGCGTGCCATGCCCGGGCGGGTGCGCCGGAGGACACCGATTGGGAGCGGATCGCGGCGCTGTACGGGGAGCTGGCGGAGGTGACGCCGTCGCCGGTGGTGGAGCTGAACCGTGCCGTGGCGGTGTCGATGGCTTCAGGCCCGGAGGCGGCGCTGCCGTTGGTGGACGAGTTGGCGGCCTCGCCGGCGCTCGCGAGGTACCACCTGCTACCCACAGTGCGAGGCGACTTGCTCGCAAAGGTGGGGCGGCTGGCGGAGGCGCGGGCGGAGTTCGAACGGGCGGCTTCGCTGACGCGGAATTCGCGGGAGCGGGATGTGCTGCTGGCGCGGGCTAAGGCTGCGGCTGGGGAGTGAGTGGGGTTTCTGGCGGCTGTCCGGAGTGGACGGTTCATGTTGGTGCGAGTGGTCCTTTCGCGGGGGGATGAACGGACCGTTCACCTTGATGCGGCTGGTCTCTTCGTGTGGCGCTGGCTCGACCGTTCATCGTGATGCAGCTGGTCTCTTCGTGTGGCGATGAATGGACCGTTCATCGACGCCGCCACCGCCCTGTCCACTGTCGACGGCACGCGAAAAATGAGCACGGCGTGGCATCCGAATTTTGACCCCTTGGCCGGTGGAGCCTGGCTCAACCGAGCCAGGGAGAACGAAGGGTGTTGTCCGTGGAAGATTGGGTTGAGATTCGTCGTTTATGCAGGTCGGAGGGGTTGCCAATCGAGGCGATCGCTCGGGTATTGGGCGTTTCCGGGAACACGGTGCGGGCGGCGTTGGCGTCGACGCGCCGCCGAAGTACGTGCGCAAGCCCGCCGGGTCGATCGTGGACGCGGTGGAGCCGCAGATCCGCGAGCTCCTACGGGCGTATCCGACGATGCTAGCGACGGTGATCGCGCAGCGGATCGGCTGGACCCGGTCGATCCGGGTGCTGTCGGGGAGGATCGCGCAACTGCGGCCGGTGTATCTGCCGCCGGACCCGGCATCGTGCACTAGCTATGCGGCCGGGGAGATCGCCCAGTGCGATCTGTGGTTCCCGCCGATCACGCTGCCAGTGGGGTTCGGTCAGGTTCGCAAGCCGGCCCAGTTGCCGGTGCTGACCATGATCACCGGCTACGCGCGGTGGTTGTCGGCGGTACTGATCCCCTCGCGGCGCGCCGAGGACCTGTTCGCCGGCTGGTGGCAGCTCATCTCCGGGTTAGGTGCGGTGCCGCGGGTGCTGGTCTGCGACGGCGAGGGCGCGGTCGGCCGTTGGCGCGGTGGCCGCAGCGAGCTGACCGCGGAATGTCAGGCGTTCCGCGGCACGCTTGCGACGAAGGTGGTTGTCTGCCGGCCGGCTGATCCGGAGGCCAAGGGTCTGATCGAGCGGGCGCATGACTGGCTGGAGCGGTCGTTCTTGCCCGGCCGCGAGTTCGACGGCCCGGCCGGGTTCAACGCCCAGTTGGCGGCGTGGCTGGCGGTGGCCAACACCCGGCCCAAGCGGGTGTTGGGCTGTGCCCCCGCCGAGCGGATCACCGCTGATCGGGCCGCGATGCTCGCGCTGCCGCCGATCGGGCCAGCGACCGGGAGGCGGGCGTCGACCCGGCTGGCGCGTGATCACTACGTTCGCTTGGACTCCAACGACTATTCGGTGCCCCCGGCGATGATCGACCGCCGTGTGGAGATCATCGCCGGGTGCGGGTGGTCTGCGATGGCAAGATCGTCGCCGATCACGACCGGATCTGGGCATGGCACCAGACGATCTCCGACCCCGAGCATGTCGCCGCGGCTAAGGCGTTACGGCGCGAGCGGATCGGAATGCTGCGTCCCGCGCCCGAACCCGAGATCGAACAGCGGCGTCTGGCCGACTACGACGCCGCGCTCGGGCTGACCGACCTCGACCACGGCGGGGTGGCCTGATGAGGACGCAGCGGCGGCTACCAGTCCATGTCCTTGGCGACCTCGTGTTGCGCTGCGGTGATCTCCTCGGCGGTCACGCCGGTGATGTCCGGTGCGGTGTCGTACTCGAACCGGGACAGCAGGTCGGCCAGGGCCTGCTTCTGGGCGGGGTGGGTGATGGGCACGGTGTCCAGGTCGGTGCTCATCAACCAGTCGAACAGCACGACGGCGTCAGCGCGCCACAACCGCACGGCCACGGTCGGCAGGTCCGAGTTCATGCCGAGCATTGTCGCAACGGGGTTGGCTTCTGTGCCACGGAATTGGTGGTGACCGGCTGATGCCCGCCATCAAGAAGACCATGACACGCGACCTGACCAGCGAGATCGCGTTCTTGACCCGGGCGCTCAAGGCCCCGACGCAGCGGGAGCCGGTCAACCGGCTCGCTGAGCGCGCTCGCACCGAGTCGTAGTCGCACGAGGAGTTCCTGGTGGCGTGTCTGCAACGCGAGGTGTCCGCCCGCGAGTCCCATGGCGGTGAGGGCCGTATCCGCGCCGCCCGGTTCCCCGCGCGCAAATCGTTGGAAGAATTCGACTTCGATCACACTCGCGGCCTGAAACGAGACGTAATCGCCCACCTGGGCACGCTGGACTTCGTTGCTGGCAAAGAAAATGTTGTGTTCCTCGGGCCGCCCGGGACGGGCAAGACCGACATGGCAATCGGGCTGGCGATCCGCGCCTGCCAAGCCGGGCACCGGGTCGCGTTCGCTACCGCCGCCGAGTGGGTCGCCCGGCTGGCCGACGCCCACCACGCCGGCCGTCTCCAGGCCGAACTGGTCAAACTTGGCCGCATCCCGCTTCTCGTGGTCGACGAGTCGGTTACATCCCGTTCGAGCCCGAGGCGGCCAACCTGTTCTTCCAACTGGTCTCCTCCCGCTACGAGCGGGCCAGTTTGATCGTGACCAGCAACAAGGTCTTCGGCCGGTGGGGCGAGGTCTTCGGCGACGACGTGGTCGCCGCAGCCATGATCGACCGCCTCGTCCACCACGCCGAAGTCGTCGCCCTCAAGGGTGACAGCTACCGCCTCAAAGACCGCGACCTCGGCCGCGTCCCCACAGCCCACACAACCGACGACTAAAGATCAACTCACCCGCAGGGGGTCATGATTCGCGTGCCGAAAGTGCTCAAAATTCGGCTGCCGTTGACATCCACCCGTGCGTGATTGAAAGGACCATTCATCAGGTCACCGCTGGCCCAACGGCTGCACCGGTGAAGCGATGCAGCCGTGAAGCGATGAATGGGCCATTCATCGAGGCACCGCCGGCCCACCCACTCGCGAAGGCATGAACGGACCACTCATCGACACACGACCGACCCACCCGCGAACCTATGAACGGCCCATTCATCGAGGCGCGACATGCCTACCCGCCCCGAAGGCATGAACGGACCGTTCATCAAGCCACGACATGCCGCCCCGCTCGCGAAGGCATGAATGGACCGTTAATCGAGGCATTACAGGCCCACATCGCGAAGCCATGAACGCGCCGTTCATCTACCCACCACTGACCCCATCATCGCGGCATGAATGGGCCGTTCATCGGCGCACGACATGCCCACCCGCTCGCGAAGCCATGAACGGAGCGTTCACCTACCCGCCACAGATCCCGTCATTGCGGCATGAATGGGCCGCTCATCGGCGCACGACATGCCCCCCGCTCCCGAAGCCACGAACGGAGCGTTCACCTACCCGCCACAGACTCCATCATCGCGGCATGAATGGGCCCTTCATCGGCGCACGACAGGCCCACTCACTCCCGAAGCCATGAACGAACCGTTCATCCACACACCACAAACCCCACCACCGCCGCGGGAATGGGCCATTCATCAAACCCGCTCGATCCCCTCCCCACCCGGGAGCCGTAGCAACTGAAGCTAGAGCGACCCGAGCCCAGCCTCCAGCAGATCGAACATCCGCTCCCCAGCCCGACCCACCGCCGCCGCAATCTCTGGTTCCGCCTGGCCGGCGGCGGTGCGCCGCAGGACCTCGTCGAACAGCAGGCGGTGCACGCCGGCGATCTGGGCCGCCGCGGCGCGCGCCGTGTCCTCATCGAAGTCCGACAGCGCAGTAGCCAGCGCCTTCTCCCGCTCCTCGTGCAACTCACGCAACCGCGCGAGCAGCGTCGGGCTCTCGACGACCATCCGCGCGAACTCCGGCCCCGAGAAACCCAACAGCGCATCCCGGCGCTCGAGCCCCGCCCGCCACGCGCGACGGAACGCCGGCACCAGCGGCCGCCCCCGCACCTCGGCCAGGCTCGCCACGAACGACTCGTGCACGTCGAAGACCAGGTCCTCCTTGCGCGGGAAGTGGTTGGTGACCGTCATCTTCGCCACCTCCGCCGCCTCCGCGACCTGCGCGATCGTCACCTCCTCGAACCCCCGCGAGATGAACAACCGCGTCGCCGCGTCGGAGATCGCCTGCCGTGTCCGCTGCTTCCTCAACCCGCGCTCCACGGACCCACCCTACGCTATGCTTGACCTAATATTAGGTTCGACCTAAACAACTGGAGGCCGAGATGCGGCTCATGACCGTCCACGCCCACCCCGACGACGAGTCCAGCAAGGGCGCCGCCACGATGGCGCGCTACGCCGCGGCAGGCGCGGACGTCCTGGTCGTCACCTGCACCGGCGGCGAGCGCGGCGACGTCCTCAACCCGCGCCTGGACACCCCCGAAGTCCGCGCGAACCTGCCCGAGATCCGCCGCCGGGAGATGGCCCGCGCGAGCGAGATCCTCGCTGTGCGGCAACGGTTCCTCGGCTTCCGCGACTCCGGCCTCACCGACGACCCGCCCGCCGACAGCTTCGCCAGGCAACCCCTCGGCACCGCCGTCGACAGGCTCGTCGAGGTCATCCGCGAGTTCCGCCCGGACGTGCTCGTCACCTACGACGAGACCGGCGGCTACCCGCACCCCGACCACATCCGCACCCACCAGGTCGCGGTCGCCGCGTTCGACGCCGTCGCCGGCACGCCCTGGCAGATCGCCAAGCTCTACTACCTCGCCACCCTCACCAAGGAGTGGTTCCAGGCCATGCACGACGCCCTCACCGCACGCGGCCTCGACTCCGGCATGGCCGAGGTCCTCGCCGAACTGCCGGACACCCACACCCCAGTCACCACGCGGATCCACTGCGCCGACCACTTCGACACCCGCGACCGCGCCCTGCTCGCCCACGAGACCCAGGTCGGCCCCGACAACCCGTTCCTGCGCCACCCGCGCGACGTCGAACGCGAGGTGTGGCCGACCGATGACTACGTCCTGGCCCGCTCGCTGGTCCCGGCCGACCTGCCGGAGGACGACCTGTTCGCCGGGATCACGGCTGCTGCGGCGGATCCAGCATGACCGTCGAATCCGCAGGCGCCGGCTCGACCTGCTTGCGCCGGCGCTCCCGGAACACCCACCCGCCGACCACGCCCGACCCGAACCCGAACAGGTGCCCCTGCCAGCTGATGCCCTCCTCGGCCGGCAGCAGCGCGGTGAACTGGTAGGCGAAGCACAGCGCCATCACGAGCCCGATCACGATGTCGATCGGGCGCCGGTCGAACAAGCCACGCACGATGATGTAGCCGAAGTAGCCCAGCACCACGCCGCTCGCGCCGGCGGTCACCCCGTTCGGCGGCGACACCAGCCACACGCCGAGCCCGCTGCCGACCACGATCAGCGCCGTCACCCCGAGGAACTTCCGCACCCCGCGGTAGGCGGCGAGGAACCCGAAGATGAACAGCGGCCCGGAATTGCTTTCGATGTGCGCCCAGCTGAAATGCAGGAACGGCGCCGTCAGCGCTTCGGGCAGCGAACTCAGCTCGCGGGCGCGGATGCCGAAGTCGAAGCTCAGCGCGTAGTCGGTGGCCCAGTTGACGATCTGCACGATCCAGATGACGGCCAGGAACCCGACCATCACCCACAGCGCCTTGCGCGCCTCGGCGATCATGGCCTGGGCTTCGACGCCGCTGGGCAACGCGCGTTCCTTCATCCGGTCAGGGTAATGGAATTATCGGCGTTTTCCCGGCGAATCCGGAGCGCGGACGCGAGCAGGGTGACCACGAGCCCGGCGGCGCCCCACACCACCAGCACGGTGATCGGGCCGCCGGTCGCGTTCCCGGCGAAGTAGACCTCGTCGCGGATCGCCTCGGTGCCGGCGCCGTTGGGCAGCCAGTCGCCGATCGCGCGCCAGAACGGCGGCAGCAGTTCGGTCTGGTAGGCGCCGCCCGCGCTCGGGTTGCCGAGCACCACGAAGATCAGCACGGTGATTCCGACGCCGATCACGCCGAACAGCACCTGGAAGGCCATGGTGACGGTCGCCGCCGCGAAGGTGAGGGCCGCGCCGATCCACCACAGGGACAGGAAGTGGCCGGTCAGCGCGCCGAGGACCTGGTCGACGACCAGCGCGCCGCCCAGGCCGGACACGATCGCGTAGGGCACCATCGCGGCGAGCCGGATCACCGTCCGGCGCAGCGTCGCGGGACGGGCGCCCTTCGCGATGCCGAGTGCGGCGGCGGCGAGGTAGCCGCCGACGAGCCAGCCGACGACCGCGTAGAAGGCGGTCAGCCCGCGGGCGTCGCCGGCCTGCGGTGGGACGAGATCTTGGACGACCGGTGCGCGGTTCTGGGCGGCGCCGAGTTGGGTGAAGACCTGCTCGACGGCGGTGGCGAGGGCCGGGCCCGCGGCGGTCGCGACCAGGAGGGTGCCGCTGTCGGCGAGGTAGGCCGCCTCCACGTCACGGTCGAGGACCCGTTGGCGCGCATCGTCCGCGTCCGGGCTCGGCGACGCCTCGACGGGCGTGCCGTCGAGGGCGTTGATGCGGTCGACCGTCTGTTGTGGACCGACGACGGCGACGGCGACCCGGTGCGGCGACGGGCTGTGGAAGGCGCCGACGTAGGACAGGATGAAGCCGAGCTGCAGGAGCAGCACCCCGAGCACCAGCAAGACGGTCCGCGGGGCGATCGCGTCCCGCAGATCGTGCGCAAGGCTCCGCGGTTCTTCGCTGGTCATGGCCCGAACCTAGGCGCGGCGGGGCCCAGCCGCGCGGCGAAGATTCACTCGATCCCGCTGTCATTCAGCTGTGACGCGCCCGGTGGCGAAAGCTGCGGGCGGCACCGGACGGTGACACCTGGCGGCACCGCCACGGCGCATCACTCGATCCGCTGTCCTCCGAGCAGCGCGGCCCGCCGCGTGACGGCATGACCGCACCGCGCGACGGAAACCTGCGGCCGGTACCACCGCGACGCATCGCTCGATCGGCTGTCCTCCGGACAGCACGGCCCGCGGCGCGGCGAAGGCTGCGCGCGGCACCGCCCCTTGCCAATACCGCCGCGACGAATCACTCGATTCCGCTGTCCTCCGGGCTTGAACGCGCCAACGTGGCCAGCGTGTCCAGCGCCCCGGCCAGTACGTCGATCCGCGGGGAAGCCAGCGCGAGCCGCACGGCGGTGGGGGCTCTGCCCGGGCTCACCGCGAACGCCGCGGCCGGGGTGACGGCTATCCCGCGCCGTGCGGCGGCCGCCACGAACGTCTCCGCCCGCCACGGCTCCGGCAGCTGCCACCAGCAGTGGTACGCCCGCGGGTCCGACCGCACCTCGAAACCCGCCAAGCGCTCGGCGACCAGTTCCTGCCGCGCCACCGCGTCGGCGCGCTTGGCGGCCTCGATCTTCGCCAGCGTGCCGTCCGCCATCAGGCGCGTCGCGGCCGCCATCGGGAACCGCGCCGCCGCCCAGCCGCCCGAACGCACCGCGGCGGCCACCCGGTCACGCAGCGCCGGCGGAGCCACCACGAAACCCAGCGTCAGCCCGGGCGCGAGCCGCTTCGAGAGGCTGTCCAGCACGACCGTCCGCTCCGGCGCGACCTCCGCCAGCGGCGCCAGGTCCGGCCGCAGGAAACCGTTGATGCCGTCGTCGATCACCGGCAGATCCCGCTCCCGCAACGCCTCGGCCAGCTCCGCCCGCCGCGCCGCGGGCATCGCCAGCCCCAGCGGGTTGTGCAGCGCCGGCTGCAGGTAGACCGCCCGCAACCGCGGCGGCAGGTCCGGCACCACACCGTGCTCGTCCAGCTCCAGCGGCACCAGCGTGACCCCGAGCCGCGCCGCGATGCCCTTCACCACCGGGTACGTCAGCGCCTCGACCCCCAGCCGCTCCCCGGCCGGGACCAGCGCGGCCACCGCGGCGGCGATCGCCTGGCGGCCGTTGCCCGTGAACAACACGTCCGGCGCTGACGGCGCCCACCCACCTCGCGCCAGCACCGAGGCGGCCGCCGCCCTGGCTTCGGCCGTGCCCGTCACCACGGCCGGCCCCAGCCCCTGCACCAGCAGGTCCGGCCGCAGCAACGGTCCGAGGCTCGCGGCGATCCACTCGGCCTGTTCCGGCAGCACCGGGAAGTTCAGCTCCAGGTCGACCGTCGCGGAGGCGGGTTCGGCCAGCGCGGAACCCGGCTCCGGCGCGGCCCGGATGAACGTGCCCCGCCCGGTCTCGCCGACCGCGAGGCCACGCCGGACCAGCTCGCCGTACACCCTGGCCGCGGTGGAAACCGCGATGCCGCGCTGCCGCGCGAACCGGCGCTGCGGGGGCAACCGGTCGCCCGGCCGGAGCCGCCCGGCGGCGACATCGGCGGCGACGTCGTCCGCGATCGTCCGGTAGTCCACCCCGCACCTCCACATTGCACCGAGAGCAATATTTGTATTGCACCGAGCATATCAGCCGATCTACGGTCGGGGCATGACGATCGAAATCGGCTACGACGACAAGGGCTCCGGCCCGGCCCTCGTCCTGGTCCACGGCCACCCGTTCGACCGCTCGATGTGGCGGCCCCAGCTGGACCACTTCAGCGAGCGCGGCTGGCGAGTCATCGCACCCGACCTGCGGGGTTACGGCGAGACCACGGTGGCGCCGGGCAAGACGCCCCTGGAGACCTTCGCCCGCGACCTGGCCGGCCTGCTCGACCGCCTGGACGTCGGCGAGTTCGTCCTGGGCGGACTGTCCATGGGCGGCCAGATCGTGATGGAGTGCCACCGGCTCTTCCCGGAGCGGATCCGCGCGCTGGTCCTCGCCGACACCTCACCGCGCGCGGAGACCGCGGAGGGCAAGCGGAATCGCACCGAGATGGCCGCGCGATTGCTCCGAGAAGGACTCCGGCCGTACGCCGACGAGGTGCTCACGAAGATGGTGGCGCCCGCCAACGTCGCCGCGATGCCGGACGTCGCGGAGCACGTCCACCGCATGATGCGCTCGACCGCGCCGGAGGGCGCCGCGGCGGCCTTGCGCGGCCGGGCCGAACGCCCGGACTACGTGCCGACGCTGGCCGGGGTCCGCCTGCCGGCGCTGGTGGTCGTCGGCGACCAGGACGAGTACACGCCGGTCGCCGAGGCGGAATTCCTGCACTCACTCATCCCCGGCGCGGAGCTGGCGGTCATCGAAGGCGCCGCGCACATGCCGAACCTGGAACGGCCCGCGGAGTTCAATTCCACCCTGGCGAACTTCCTCGCGAAGATTCCTCAATCGTCATAGGCAGCGCGCGCCTCGCAGTGGGATGCCGGTCCCGGTGCCCGGTCCGGGTCAGGTGCGGATCCGGGTGTCGGCCGCCGCGGTCAACCCGATGGACCTCGCCACGACGGCCGGGCTGTTCGCCGAGATGGGCGCAAGCGGGTGCGAAAGCGGCGGCACGGCTGCGAGACGGCGGGCTGCGCGGCCGTCTGGTCCTGCTGCCTCATTCAGCGCGCCCGAGGTGGTGCTGGAACAGTTTCCGGCTGATCCGGCCCAGCTCGGCGAATTCGTCGTCGGTCAGCGGGTTCACCACCGATTCGTGCACCGCCCTGCGGTATCCGGGCGCGACGCCGTGGAGGAATTCGGCGCCCTCCGCGGTCAGCACCGCGTACAGGCCGCGGCGGTCGGTCGGGTGTTGTTCGCGCCGGACCCAGCCGAGGCCGGCCAGCCGGGTGATCCGGTAGTTCAGCCTGCTGCCCGGCGAGAACAGCACCGCGGCCAGCTCGCCCATTCGCATCCGGCGGTCCGGCGCGGCGTCCAGCCTGGTGAGGATTTCGTATTCCGCATGGGAAATCCCGGCGGTTTCGTGCAGGTGGCGCTCGATCGCGCGTTGCACGAGGGTCTGCGCGCCGAGGTAGTGCACCCAGGCCCGGAGCTGGTCATCGGACAGCCACCGGCTCTCCTGCATGGGCCCTCCCAGTTGATCGGCAGGGCTGGAATATAGCCGATGGCGCGCCGGAAAACGGGTCAATCCAGGCAGCGCCGCACGTGGCCCGGCACCAGAATCGCCTTGCGGCGGAGGATTTCGGTGAACGCCGACACGACGGGATCGCCACCCGGGCGCGTGTAAGCCGCCAATCGGCGTCGCACCGGCGGGTCCGGCCGCAGCAGGTGCGCGGCGAACCGCGGCGGCAGCACGTTCGCGGGCACCAGCGCCGGGCCGAGACCGGCGGCGGCCAGCGACGGCGCGGCGGCCGTCTGCTCGGTCCGCACCGCGGCCCTGGGCTGGAACCCGGCCGCCGCGCACACCTGGTCCAGCAGGTCGGCGAGACCGTTGCCGGGCGCGTAGTGGACCCACTCCCGCTCGGCGAGGTCCGCGAGTCGGACCGTGGTCGCCGTGGCCACCGGATCGTCCGGCGGCACCACCACGACGAACTCCTCCTCGCCGAGCGGGTGCACCGGACCGTCCCAATCGGACGGTTCCGGCCCGACGGCGAGATCGGCCTGCCCCTGGGCCATCGCGGCGGCCAGCTCGTCGGCGTGCCGGTGCTCGAACAACCGCACGTGCACGTCCGGGTGGGCGCGCCGCCACGCCTTGAGCACCGGCGGCAGCACGCCGAGGCTCACCGAGTACAGGGTCGCCACCATGATCTCGCCGCACTGCAGCCCGGCCGCCTGCCGGGCGGCGGACACCGACTTCCGCGCCGCCGCCAGCGCCGCCCTCGCGTGCGGCAGCATGGCCCGGCCCATCGGCGTCAGCCGCACCGACCGCGGCAGCCGCTCCAGCAGCGGCCCGCCGGTCGCCCGCTCCAGCGCCCGCACCTGGTGCGACAGCGCGGGTTGCGTCACGTGCAGCAGCTCGGCCGCGCGCGTGAACGAGCCCGCGTCGACGATCGTCACCAGGTACTCCAGCTGCCGCAGGGTCATGAGCACAGCTTATGCCGGAACCGGAACCGCTCGGGTCCGTTCATGCCGCTGCACCTGCCACAGCCACCAGGCGGCACCCACCGCGACGGCCGAAGCGCCGGTCAGCCACCAGAACGCGACCTGGAAGGCGTGCTCGGCCCCGGTGGGCAGCAGCCGGGACAGCACGACCGCCGACATCGCGCCGCCGACCGCGCCGCCCACCCGCATCAGGATGTTCAGCACCGTGGTCGCGTCCGGGAGCTGCTCGCGCCGCACCGACGCGAACGCCGCCGTACCCGCCGGGGACGCCGACAACGCCAGCGCCATGCCGCGCAGGAACAGCAACGCCTGAAGCAGCACCGGGTCCGCGTCCGCGCCGAGGAACGCGAACGGCGCGGTGGTGAGCACGGTGCACACACTGCCGACGAGCGCGACGATCCCGCCGCCGTGCCGGTCGGTCAGCCACCCGGCCAGGGGCATCACCACCATCGTGCCCAGGCCGAGCGACAGCAGGGACAGGCCGGTGGTCACCACGTCCGCGCCGCGCAGGATCTGGAAGTACAGCGGGAACAGCAGCATCGCGCCGAACATGGCGGCGCCGAAGAACAGGCTGGACACCGTCCCGGCCGCGAACACCTGGTTGCGGAACAGCCGCAGATCGAGCAGCGGCCGTTCGCGCCGCCACGACCGCAGCGCGAACGCCACCAGCCCGGCCGCGCCGAGCGCCAGCGACACCAGCACCGACGGGCCGATCCCGCCGCCGCCCTCGCCGACCGAGGTGAGCGCGTAGACGAACAGCGGCAACCCGAGCCCCACCAGCGCGAACCCGGTCCAGTCCAGCCGCCCGGCGCCACCCGGCTCACCGCGCGGCACGTACTTCCACCCGAGCGCGATGCCGATCGCGCCGATCGGCAGGTTGATCAGGAACAGCCACTCCCAGGACAGCGAGTCCAGCAGCACCCCGCCGACGGTCGGGCCGATCGCGGGCGCGCTGCTCACCGCGATGCCGAGGATGCTCATCACCCGCCCCAGCCGCTCCGGGCCGACCGCCTGGCCGAGGATCGTCTGCCCGGCCGGGGTCAGCAGCCCGGCGGCCAGCCCCTGCACGACGCGCAGCACGACCAGCCACCCGATGTCGCCGGCCAGCGCGCACAGCCCGGACGCGACGGTGAACGCGGCGAACGCACCCAGCCACAGCCGCCCGACGCCGATCCGGCGGCCGAGCCACCCGCACAGCGGCAGCGACACCGCCAGCGCGATCAGGTAGGCGGTCGACACCCACTGCACCTCGTCGAGCGAGGCGCCCAGGTCCGTGCCGATCCGGTCGAGTCCGACGTTGACGAGCGACGAGTCGAGCATGCCGACGAAGGCGCCGAACACGATCACCAGCGAGATCCGCCACACGGGCCAGGGAATCCGTTGCATGATCCCGAAGCTAAAACCTCAAGTAATGTCGAGGTCAATGCCTGCTGAACAGCACCGTAGGATGGGTACGGCGAAATCCGGCGACACGGGACGGGACGATGAAGCACATCTATGCGGGCAAGGTCCGTGAGCTCTACTCCGACGGGGACGACATCCTGCTCGTCGCCTCCGACCGGATCTCGCTCTACGACGTGGTGATGCCCACCCCGATCCCGGACAAGGGCAAGCTGCTCACCCAGCTGTCGCTGTGGTGGTTCGAGCACCTCGCGGAGATCGTGCCGAACCACGTCGTGTCCACCGACGTGCCCGAGGAGTTCGCCGGCCGCGCCATCCGCGTCAAGCCGCTGAAGATGGTGCAGGTCGAGTGCATCGCACGCGGCTACCTGACCGGGCTGGGCCTGAAGGAGTACCAGAAGCAGGGCACCGTCTCCGGCGTCGCGCTGCCGCCGGGTCTGGTCGAGGGCAGCAAGCTGCCCGAGCCGATCTTCACGCCGACCACCAAGGCCACCGAGGGCCACGACGAGTTCATCACCTTCGACGACGTGGTCGCGCAGGAAGGCCGCGAGACCGCGGAGCGCCTGCGCGAGCTGACACTGGCGATCTACCGCGCGGGCGCCGAGCGGGCCGCGGAGAACGGGATCATCGTCGCGGACACGAAGGTCGAGTTCGGCTGGGATGCCGACGGTGTGCTGACCCTCGGCGACGAGGTCCTGACCTCCGACTCGTCGCGGTTCTGGCCGGCCGACCGCTGGCAGCCGGGCCGCCCGCAGTTCTCGTTCGACAAGCAGTACGTGCGTGACTGGGTCAGCGGCACCGGCTGGGACAAGACCCCGCCCGCGCCGGAGATCCCGGCCGACGTCGTGGCCACCACCCGCGCCCGCTACATCGAGGTCTACGAGCGGATCACCGGGAAGACCTGGGCATAAACAACGCTCATGGGTCCCGGTACCAACGGGACTTGGACTTATCGCCGCAGGCGGCCGAACCTGGGTGCATGAGCACGGAACGCAAAGTCGCCCTGGTCGCCGGGGCGAACGGGGTCATCGGCCGCAACCTCGTCGACCACCTGGTCTCCCTCGGGAACTGGGAGGTGATCGGGCTGTCCCGGCGCGGCGGTCCGTCGGGCGGGCCCGTCCGCCACATCGCCGTCGACCTGCTGGACCCGGCCGACGCGCGGGACAAGCTGGGCGGGCTGCGAGACGTCACGCACGTCTTCTACGCGGCCTACCAGGACAAGCCGACGTGGGCCGAACTGGTCGCGCCGAACGTCGCGATGCTGGTCAACCTCGTCGACGCGGTGGAGCCGGCCGCGCGTGGGCTGCGGCACATCAGCCTGATGCAGGGCTACAAGGTCTACGGCGCGCACCTCGGCCCGTTCAAGACGCCTGCCCGCGAGGACGACCCGGGGCACCTGCCGCCCGAGTTCAACGTCGACCAGCAGAACTTCCTGGAACAGCGCCAACTCGGCAAGGCGTGGACGTGGTCGGCGCTGCGGCCGTCGGTGGTCTGCGGGTTCGCCCTGGGCAACCCGATGAACCTGGCCACCGTGATCGCGGTCTACGCGTCGATCTCGAAGGAACTCGGGGTGCCGCTGCGGTTCCCCGGCAAGCCGGGCGCGTACACGTCCCTGCTGGAGATGACCGACGCCGGTCTGCTGGCGAAGGCGACGGTGTGGGCGGCGACCGACGAACGCTGCGGCAACCAGGCGTTCAACATCAACAACGGCGACCTGTTCCGGTGGAGCGAGCTGTGGCCCGAGCTGGCGCGCTGGTTCGACCTGGAGGTCGCGCCGCCGTTGCCGATGTCGCTGGAGACCGCGATGGCGGACAAGGAGCCGTTGTGGGAGTCGATGCGCGAGCGGTACGGGCTGGAGCCGTCGTTCGCCGAGGTGTCGTCGTGGCGCTTCGGCGACTTCGTCTTCGGCTGGGACTACGACGTGATCGCCGACGGCTCGAAGGCCCGCCGGTTCGGTTTCCACGAGTTCGTGGACACCAGGGAGATGTTCCAGTCGATCTTCGAGGAGCTGCGCAAGCGCAAAGTGATCCCCTGATGGTTAACCTGAAAGCATGAGCACTCCCGTCGAGTTCTACTGGCGCCCCGGCTGCGGCTTCTGCATGGCGCTGCGGGCCGGTCTGGAGCGGGCCGGCCTGCCGTTCACCGAGGTGAACATCTGGGAGGAGCCGGGCGCGGCGGAACGGGTGCGCGAGGTCGCGAACGGGAACGAGACGGTGCCGACGGTCTTCGTCGGCCCGGCGGCCATGGTCAACCCGAGCGTGGACGAGGTGCTTTCCGCCGTGCGCGAGCACGCTCCCGAGCTGCTCTGACGTACCTACCGATAGGTACAGTGACGGGGTGGACACCTCGGAGCGGCTGATCCGCAGCACGCAGGAGCTGCTGCGGGACCGCGGTTACGTGGGCACCAGCCCGAAGGCCATCCAGCAGCACGCGCAGGCCGGCCAGGGCAGCATGTACCACCACTTCAGCGGGAAGCCGGACCTGGCGCTGGCCGCGATCCGCCGCAGCGCGGAGGAGATGCGGGCCGAGGCCGAGACGGCGCTCGCCAGTGGCGGCACCGCGCTCGAGCGCATCGACGCGTACCTCCTGCGGGAACGGGAAGTCCTCCGCGGCTGCCCGATCGGGCGGCTCGCGCAGGACCCGGACGTCGTGGCCAGCGAGGCCCTCCGGCAGCCGGTGCAGGAGACCCTCGGCTGGCTGCAGGAACGGCTCGACGGGGTGCTCGCCGACGGTGTGGCGCGCGGGGAGCTGCCCGCGGACCTGGACACCGGCGCCACCGCGGCCACCATCGCCGCGGTCGTGCAGGGCGGGTACGTGCTCGCCCGCGCGGCGGGTTCCGTCGATCACTTCGATCGTGCCATTGACGGCGCACGCAAGTTGCTTGGAGCGATTTCCCAACACCGTCAGTAATTTGGACGTTGTTTCACGGCCCCGGCTGAGTCACCTTCACCCGGTTGCGGTACAAATGCGCGCAACTGTCGGTATGCCTTCGCGTCCGAAAGGTGGGTCCGGTGAACGACGAAGTGTCGGTGGCCGAACTGCTTGAGCGCGAGGGCTGGACGGAACAGCCCCGCGCGCCGAGATCCCGGTTCCAGGTGATGGCGGTCATGCTCGCGGTCGTGCTGGGCTGCGGGCTCGCCGCGATCCTGGTCAAGGTCGGCGCAGACACCTCGCCCAACGACGACGCCGCGTTGTTCAGCCTTCCGGCCGGGCCGACCGGCGGCCTCGCCGGTGGCGGCGTCCCCGGAAACCAGAGCACCACCGAGCGCACCAACAGCTCGTCGCGGATCACGGTCACCAACGCCTCCCCCGGCGCCGGGAACGGCGGCGACATCGTGCCGTGGGCCACGAGGTCGCGCACCAGCACGTCCACCGAGACGGTCACCGTCACCGACTCCAACCTGCCGCCCGCGTCGAGCACCGACCCCGGCACCCCTGGCGATCCGACCGACCCCGGCCAGACGAGCGCCCCCACCGGCGGCACCAGCACCGGCGCGACCACGACCACCCCGTCCCGCACGCCGCCGAGTTGCATCCTGATCATCCTCTGCCGCCCGTAAGCTCGGCCGGGTGGAGATCTTTCACCTGCGTTACTTCGTCGTGGTGGCCGAGGAGCTGAACTTCTCGCAGGCTGCGCGGAAACTCCACATGGCGGCGTCGCCGCTGAGCCAGCGGATCAAGGACCTCGAACACGAGCTGGGGCACCGGTTGTTCCGGCGCAGCACCCACAGCGTCGAGCTGACCGACGCCGGCGCCGCGCTCCTCCCGCTGGCCCGCGAAGCACTCGAACACTTCAACGCGATCCCCTGGCGGCTACGCGAAGCCCTCGGCCCGCGGCACCGGATGGCGCTCATCGGCGTGCCGGCCGGGCTGCACCCGGACCTGCGCGCCCGCGTGCAGGAGCTGGAGGAACGCTGCCGCGACCGGTTCGACCTCAAGCGCTGGCCGGGCCGCACCAGCGACCTGATCGAGGCGGTGCACGACGGGCGGCTGAGCCTCGCGCTGGTCCGGCTGCCGGTGAGCGATCCCGCGCTGGAGGTCGTGCGGGTGCTGTCGGAGCCGCTGGGCGCGGTCGTGCCCGCGGACCGGTTCGAGGGCCGAGACGCGCTGAGCCTCACCGACCTGGTGGACCTGCCGTACGTCCCGGTGCCGCCGGAGGCGCAGCAGGTGTATTTCGAACAACTGGACCAGGAACTGCGTGCGGCAGGCGTCAAGAAACGTCTCAAGCCGCCGCGAACGGACTATTCCGGGGTCGCCGAAATCGTCGCGAGCGGTCTCGGGTTCACCGTCTCGATGCTGGACCCGCGCAGTCCGATGCGCAACTACAGCGTGGAGAACGTGGCCGTGCTCCCGATCACCGATTTCCGCCCCGAGCTGCAGACCGGGCTCATTTGGCGACGTGACCGGGCCTGTCCGGGGGCGGAACTGGCCGGACTCGTCGCGGACGCCAGAGAAATTTTCCGGCAAATGGTATGACCACTGCGGTCATACCATTGTTCGCCCATTGATCATTCCCTTTCCCCGTTTTCGGACCTACCGTCGAATTGTCAGGTGAGGACGAGAACGAGGAGCAGTGATGAGTGGTCCACTCGACGGGATCCGGGTCATCGACCTCTCCACGGTGGTGATGGGCCCGTACGCCGCGCAGATCCTGGGCGACCTGGGCGCGGACGTGATCCGGATCGAGGCGCCGGGCGACTCGGCCCGCAACGGGCACTACCGCAACACCCCGGGGATGACCGCGCTGGCGATGGCGGTGAACCGCAACAAGCGCAGCGTGGCCCTGAACCTCAAGGACGACGAGCAGCGCGCGCGGGCGCTCGACCTGATCGACACCGCCGACGCGCTGATCACCAACATGCGCCCCGGCGCGCTCGGCAGGCTCGGCCTGACCTACGACGAGCTGTCCCGGCGCAACCCGAAGCTGGTCTACGCGCACGCGCAGGGTTTCCGCGGCGACTCCGACCGCGCGGGCCACGCCGCCTACGACGAGACCGTCCAGGCCGCGTCCGGGCTGGTCGACATCGCGAACCGCGCGCTGGGCAAGCCGGTGTACCTGCCGACGATCCTCGGCGACAAGGTGTCCGCGCTGACCATCGCCTACTCGGTGCTCGCCGCGCTGCTGCACCAGCAGAAGACCGGGCGGGGCCAGCACGTCGAGGTCCCCATGACGGACACGCTGATCGCGTTCAACCTGGTCGAGCACCTCGCCGGGCACACGTTCGAGCCGCCGTCGGCGCCCACCGGGTTCCCGCTGTCCATGGGGCAGGGCCACCGCGCGGTGCGCACCAAGGACGGGCTGGCGTGCGTGATCCCGTACAACCCGCAGAACTTCCGGGACTTCTTCGCCGCGGCGGGACGGCCCGAGCTGACCGAGGACCCGCGCGTGAACGGCGACTACGTGGACTCCGCGGACAAGGACGCGCTGGCCGACCTGATCGAGGAGTGCGCCCCGGCGCTGACGACCGCGGAGTGGGCGGAGGTGTGCGCGAAGCACAGCATCCCGATGGCGCCGGTGCTGGAACTCGACCGCGCCGACGAGGACCCCTACGTCCGCGACGGCGGCCTGATCCGGCTGGTCCAGCACCCGACCGAAGGCCCGGTCCGCACGGCCGGCATCCCGGTGCGGTTCTCGGAAACCCCGGCAGAGATCCGCCGCCTGCCCTCGGCACCCGGCGCCGACACCGAAGAGGTGCTGCGCGAGGTGAGCGGACGATGAAGGCCACCGACGTCGCGCGGCGCCACACGACTCCGCTGACGAACCCGGCCTACGCGCCGGTCGTGCCGCGGTTCACCGACCGCGAGTACCTCAACGTCGTCTACCGCACCGATTTCGACGCCCTGCGGGCCGTCGTCCCGGAGCCGCTGGAGATCGACGAGCCGCTGGTGCGCTTCGAGGTCATGCGCATGGGCGACGTGAGCGGCTACGGCCCCTACACCGAGGCCGGGCAGGCGATCCCGGTGCGGCTCGGCGACGAGCGCGGCGAGTACCTGCACGCGATGCACCTGGACAACTTCCCGGCCACCGCGTCCGGCCGCGAGGTCAGCGCCTACCCGAAAACCGTTGGCGCGCCACAGTTGTACGTCGACCACGGCGCCCTCGTCGGGACGCTCGACTACGGCACGCTCCGGGTCGCGACGGCGACCATGGGCTACAAGCACCACCCGCTCGACCCCGCCGAAGCACGCGAGCAGATCGCCGTCCCGACGTTCATGCTCAAGATCGTCCCCGGTTACGACGGCCGTCCGCGCGTCGCGGAACTGGTCCGCACCCGGATCACCGACGTGACGGTCAAGGAGGCCTGGACCGGTCCCGCGCGGCTGCAGCTGTTCGAGCACGTTCTCGCCCCGCTGGCCGACCTGCCCGTGCGGGAGGTCGTCTCGGCGAGCCACGTGCTCACCGATCTCACCCTGGCGCCGGTCACCCCGGTGCACGACTACCTGGAGGCGTCATGAAGATCGCGGTGATCGGCGCGGGCACGATCGGGCTGTCCTGGGCCGCCCTGTTCGCCGCGCACGGGCACGAGGTGCGGGTCAGCGATCCGCGGCCGAACCTCGCGGACGCGCTGGGCGACCTCGACGTGCACATCGCGGACTCGGTCGGCGAGGCCGTGCGCGACGTGGACGTGGTGCAGGAGAACGGACCCGAGCGCCTGGACTTCAAACGCGAGCTGTTCGCCCGGCTGGTCGCCGAGGCGCCCGCGCACGCGCTGCTGCTCAGCTCCTCGTCGGCGATCCCGTCCAGCGAGTTCAGCGCGGATATCGACGGCTCGCGTGTCCTCATCGGACACCCGTTCAACCCGCCGCACATCATGCCCCTGGTCGAGGTCGTTCCCAACCCGCGCACGAAAGAAGAAGCCGTGCAAGAAGCCGTGGAGTTCTACCGCTCGCTCGGCCGCGTGCCGGTCGTCGAGCGCAAGGAGGTGCCCGGCTTCGTCGGCAACCGCCTGCAGAGCGCCCTGCAGCGCGAGGCGATCCATCTGGTGCAGGAGGGCGTGGTCGATCCGGCCGGGCTGGACGAGGTCGTGGTCAACTCACTCGGCCTGCGCTGGGCGGCGGTCGGGCCGTTCCTCGGCGCGCACCTCGGCGGTGGTCCCGGCGGGTACCGGCACCTCGCGACGCACATCGGCGCGTCGATGAACCGGATCACGCCCGGGCAGCCGGACCCGGCAGCCACCGAGCGCGTCATCGAAGCCGTGGAGAAGGCCTACGGCGACAAGGCATACACCGATCTCGCGGCGGAGCGCGACCGCAAGCAGCTCGCGATCCTCGCCGCCCGAGGACAAGGAGACACCGAATGAGCGCCGACTTCTACGGCTACGAAGACCTGCTGTCCGAAGAGGAGCGCAAGACGCTGCTGAAGGCCCGCGACTTCATGCGGACCGAGGTGAAGCCGCTGGTCAACTCCTACTGGGCGCGCGGCGAGTTCCCGCGCGAGCTGATCGGCAAGTTCCGCGAGCTGGGCCTGGCCGGCGTGGCCTACGAGGGCTACGGCGACCCGCTGCCCCGCGGCAGCCACCTGCTGACCGGGATGCTCGCCGCGGAGTACTCGCGCGTCGACCCGTCCGTGGCGACCTTCTTCGGTGTCCACAACGGACTCGCGATGTACAGCGTGTACGCGGGCGGGGACCAGGAGCAGCGCGACCGCTGGCTGCCCGCCATGGCCGCGATGGACAAGATCGGCGCGTTCGCGATGACCGAGCCGCTCGGCGGGTCCGACGTGGCGGGCGGCATGCGCACCACCGCGAAGCGGGAAGGCGACACCTGGGTGCTCAACGGCGCCAAGCGGTGGATCGGCAACGCCACCTTCGCCGACCTGGTCGTCGTGTGGGCGCGGGACGTCGACGACAACCGCGTCAAGGGGTTCGTCGTGGAGACCCCGGCCGAGGGCTTCGTCCCGGTCAAGATCGAGAACAAGGTGGCGTTCCGCATCGTCGAGAACGCCGAGATCACGCTGAGCGACGTGCGGGTGCCGGAGACGAACCGGCTGCGGAACATCCGCTCGTTCCGGGACGTCGCCGAGATCCTGCGCGCCACCCGCGGCGGCGTCGCCTGGCAGGCGCTGGGCGTCATGATCGGCGCGTACGAGGCCGCGCTCGCGTACGCGAAGGAGCGCAAGCAGTTCGGCAAGCCGATCGCCGGCTTCCAGCTCGTCCAGGACCTGCTGGTCAAGAGCCTGGGCAACATCACCGCGTCGTGGGGCATGCTGGTCCAGCTGGCCCGCCTGCAGGACGCCGGGATCTTCCGCGACGAGCAGTCGTCGCTGGCGAAGGCGTTCGTCACCGCGCGCATGCGCGAGGTGGTGGCCTGGTGCCGTGAGCTGCTCGGCGGCAACGGGATCGTCCTGGACTACGACGTGGCCCGGTTCTTCGCCGACGCGGAGGCCATCTACTCGTTCGAGGGCACCCGCGAGATGAACACGTTGATCGTCGGCAAGGCCGTCACCGGCCAGAGCGCGTTCGTGTAGTAGATCTCGCATCACAGATCAATAACTCTCAGCAACGAAATCCCCCTTTCAGGCGAAGAGAAGTCGTACGCCTGGAAGGGGGATACATGCACTCTCGGTGGTTAGCCAAACGCTTACTCGCGTTCATCGGGACGGGACTGATCACGTTGGGCCTGGTCACGGCGATCTCGGCCCCACAGGCCGCCGCCGCGCCACCGCCCGGCTTCGTGCTGCTCGACCAGCCGACCGGTCAGAACGCCTTCGACCTCACCGACTTCGCCTACCTGCCGGACGGGAGCTACCTGAGCACCGGCAAGAGCGGCAAGCTCAACTGGACCTCCACGGACGGCAAGACCACGCGGACCCTGCGCACCCTGACCGTGCGCAACCAGGGTGACCTGGGTCTCGTCAGCGTCGCCGTGGCGCCCGACTACGCCACGTCGAAGGCCATCTACCTGATCCGCTCGGTTCCCAACGGCACGACGTTCACGCTGCGGCTGGCGAAGTGGACGGTCACCGGCTCCCCCGACCCGACCGGCATCACCGGCGAGCAGACGCTGATCGACATGCCCGGCGGGTCCGATGTGCACGGTATGACCGGTCTCATCGCGGCCGACGACGGCACGCTGTGGGTGTCCATCGGCGACAACTCCGACTACACGCGCGTCGACGAAAACGCGCTGAAGACCCTGGACGTCAACGCCCTCAACGGCAAGGTCCTGCACATCAACGCCAACGGCAGCGGTGTGCCGACCAACCCGTACTACGACGCGGCCAACCCCACGGCGACCCGCAGCAAGGTGTTCGCGAGCGGCTTCCGCAGCCCCTTCCGGTTCACGCTCGACCCCAGCAGCGGCCTGCCCGTCGTCGGTGATGTCGGCTGGAACGAGTGGGAGGAGCTCGACCTGGTGCAGCCGGGGCGCAACTACGCCTGGCCGTGCTGGGAGGGCAACCACCGCACCCCCGGCTACGCGGACCTGCCCGGCTGCGCGTCGGTGACCAACAGCGCGCCGCTGTGGGAGTACCACCACGGTGACGCCTCCAACCAGGGCAACAGCGTCACGGCCGGCCTCGTCTACACCGGATCCAGCTACCCGGCCGAGTACCAGGGCGCGTTCTTCTTCGGCGACTACGTCGGCAAGAAGCTGTGGACCGCGCGCTGGAACACCGCGGGCACCCTGACCCAGGCGCCGCAGGACCCGCCGCTGGCCACCGACATCGGCGGCCCGGTCAAGTTCGCCGCTGCCCCCAACGGCGACGTCGTCTACGCCGACATCTACACCGGCAACCTGCGCCGCCTCAGCTACGTCACCGGCAACACGACCCCGGTGGCGAAGGCGACGACCACCAGCGACCCGGCGACCCGCACCGTCACGTTCGACGCGTCCGAGTCGACGGACTACGACGGTGACACGCTCACCTACACGTGGGACTTCGGCGACGGCACGACCGGCACCGGGGTCACCACGACGCACACCTACGGCTCCGACGGCCCGTTCACCGCGACGCTGACCGTGCGCGACCCGCTCAACAAGGCCGGGACCACGTCGTTCACCGTCGCACCGGCCAACCACACGCCGGTGATCACGCTGACCGAGCCGTCCGCGCGGGACTTCGCGATCGGCGAGGCGGTGTCGCTGGCCGCGACCGCGACCGACACCGAGGACGGCGCACTGCAGGTCACCTGGACCTCCACCGTGCTGCACTGCCCGGAGGAGGAGACCTGCCACTCGCACCCCGGCGTGGGCGCCAGCGGCTCGACATTCAGCGTCCCGTTCACCGACCACCCGGACTCCCGGATGGTCCTGACTGCGACGACCACCGACAGCGCGGGCGTGTCCACCAGCACCAGCTACACGGCCTGGCCGCGCCAGCACCGGCTGACGCTGAAGTCGAACGTGCCCGCGTCGCTGCAGATCCCGTCCGAGGGCGGCGTGAACAGCGCGCTGGTGACCGAGGGCGTCACGCTCGACGTGGTGGCCGCGGAGACCGCGTCCGACGGCGCGTCCAAGTTCACCGCATGGGAGAACGGGTCCACCAGCCGGACGCGGACGCTGACGGTCACCTCGGACCTGACCCTGACCGCGACCTACGCGACGGCGATCGACCAGCGCTACAACAGCGACGCCGCCGTGCGCTCGCTGCTCGGCGCTCCGACCGCGCCCGAGGTGCAGGACGGCAACGTCAACTACCGCGTGTACGCCAACGGCCGGATGTACTGGTCGGCTCAGACCGGCGTGCACGAGGTGCACGGCGCGATCCTGGGCAAGTACCTGGAGCTGGGCGGTCACACCCGCTTCGGCGCGCCGACGACCGACGAGCTGACCACGCCGGACGGGGTGGGCAAGTACAACCACTACGTCGGCACGCCCGGCACGCTGACGGCGTCGATCTACTTCTCGCCGAACACCGGCACGCACGCCATCTGGGGTGTGATCCGGGAGAAGTGGGCGGAGAAGGGCTGGGAAGCCGGCCCGCTCGGCTACCCGACGACCGATGAGCTGGTGACACCGGACGGCATCGGCCGGTACAACCACTTCAGCAAGGACGGCTCGATCTACTGGACGCCTGCCAACGGCGCCCACTCGATCTGGGGCCTGATCCGGCAGGTGTGGCAGCAGACCGGCTGGGAGGCCGGCCCGATGGGCTACCCGGCCACGGACGAGCTGATCACGCCGGACGGCATCGGCCGGTACAACCACTTCGACAAGGCGGCGTCGATCTACTTCTCGCCGTCGACGGGCGCGCACGAGATCTACGGTGCGATCCGGGCGCGGTGGGCGGCCCTGGGCTGGGAGACGTCGTACCTCGGCTACCCGACCACGGGTGAGTTCGCCGCGGACGGCGGCAGGCGGAACAACTTCCAGCGGGGCTACATCCAGTGGTACCCGAACGGGACCGTGATCGACCGCCGGTACTGAGTTCTGATGCGAAAAACCGCGCTCCCCGCCGCGTGCGGGGAGGGCGGTTTTTCGTTGCTCAGTAGTAGAAGTGCAGGGTGTCGAGCAGGCGGTGGTCCGGTTTCGGGTCGCCGAGCTCGATCGCGACCTCGGTGATCAGCGCCTGGGTGAGCGCCGTCAGCGCGGTCAGCGAGCGGCTGTGCGAGACGCCGCTGGTTTCCGCGAACAACGCCACCTCGGCGGACTCCACCAGCGGCGACGCGGCGTTGTCCGTCAACGCCACCACCGGCAGCCCGGTCTCCCTGGCGTACCCGGCGACCCGGACCGTGTCGGCCGCGTATCGGCGCACCGAGAACACCAGCAGGACCTCGTCCTCGCACAGTTCCTTGAGCTCGTCCGGCAGCGAGCCGCCGCCGAGCCGGTGCACGGCGGGCAGGATCTCACCCAGCCGCTGCGCCGCCAGGTCCGCCACCGGCCGGCACTCGCGCAACCCCATCACGTGCACGCGCGGCGCCCGCGCGAGCAGTTCCACCGCCCGCAGCCACGACGACCGCTCCAGGTGGCTGAAAGTGCGCGAGAGGTTGGTCTGTTCCTGTTCCAGCACCGCGGAGAGCAGGCCGCCCGGCTCCGGCTCGGCGGCGTGCTCGGTGCGCCGGGCCACCTGGGCCTGCTCGGCCACCCAGGTGCGGCACAGCTCCATGATGTCGGGGTACCCGGTGAGCCCGAGGGAGTTCGCGAACCGCGTCACCGTCGACTCGCGGATCTCCAGCAACCGCGCGGCTTCCGAGATGCCGCGGTAGGCCGTGCCCTCCGGGTCGGCGAGCAGCAGGTGGGCGAGGCGCAGCTGCCCCGAGGCCAGTTTCGGCAACCGGCTCCGGAGCAGTTCCGCCAGCTCCTGGTAGCTCCCGGGGGCCTTCACACGCGCAACTCCACGACCGTGACGCCGGCGCCGCCGACCGGGTCGTCCATCGCCATCAACGCTGCCGGTGCTTCGTCCAGCGTGATCCGGCGGCCGATCAGCGCGTTCAGGTCCATTGTGGATCGTTCGACCATCGCCAGCATCTCCGGGTACTCGTGGGCCTGGATGCCGTGGCTGCCGAGGATTTCCAGTTCGTCGGCGATCACGCGGTGCATCGGGATCGGCGGGATGCCCTGCCCCGGCGGCATCAGCCCGACCTGGACGTGCCGTCCGCGGGGCCGCAGGCTCGCCACCGAGGCCGCGCAGGTCTGCGGCAGGCCGACGCAGTCCAGGGAGACGTGCGCGCCGCCGCCGGTGATGTCGCGGATGGCGGCGGCGGTGTCCTGGCCGGCGTCGACAGTGGCTTCCGCGCCCAGTTTCGCGGCCAGCGCAAGGGCTTCGGGCGAGAGGTCGACGGCAACGACCCGCGCGCCGGCGGCGACGGCGAGCATGACCGCAGAGATGCCCGCGCCGCCGCAGCCGTGCACGGCGACCCACTGGCCCGCGGTCGTCCGCCCCTGCCGCAGCACGGCGCGGAAAGCGGTGCCGAAGCGGCAGCCGAGCGCCGCGGCCGTGCTGGACGCGAGGTCATCGGGCAGCCGGACGAGGTTGACGTCGGCGTGGTCGAGGGCGACCAGCTCGGCGAACGATCCCCAGTGCGTGAACCCGGGCTGGGTCTGGTTCACGCAGATCTGCTGGTTGCCGGTGACGCACTGCTCGCACGTGCCGCAGGCGCACACGAACGGGACGGTGACGCGGTCACCGGGTGACCAGTGGCGCACCCGGTCGCCGGTCGCGACGATCCGACCGGCGAGCTCGTGGCCGGGCACGTGCGGGAGGGTGATGTCGCTGTCGTGGCCGCGCCAGCCGTGCCAGTCGCTGCGGCACACGCCGGTCGCCTCGACCGCGACGACCACGCCGTCCGGGGCCGGCGCCGGGTCGGGCACGTCGCGGACCTGCGGTGGAGCTCCGAACTCGGTGAAGACGACTGCGCGCACCCCGACACCCTACGTGGCGTCAGCGGCCCTTGAGCAGCTCCACGATCGGGGCGAAGCGGTCGGCGTAGCCGGAGTTGATGGTGATGTAGGAGATGCCCAGCTCGTCGCGGCGGCGCAGGAGGGTGTCGGCGGCCTGCTGCGCGGTGCCGGGCAGGACGCTGACGGAGCCGTGCGCGACCAGGTCGGCGATCGTGGTGCCGATGTAGCGCTCCAGCCACGGCGCGGGTTCGTCGCCGACGGCGAGCAGGTTCATGGCCAGTTCGACGTCCCGGCCGTGCGCGGCGTCGTGGACGGCGCGGACCAGTTCCCGTGCTTCGGCTTCGGTGGCGCGGGGCTGCCAGGCCATGGTGACGACGTCGGCTTCCCGGCCGGCGAGTGCCAGCATCTTCGGGCCGCCCGCGGCGAGGAGGAGCTTGGGGCGGTTCGCCTGCTCGTTGAGGTGCCGCACGGTTTCGGCGATGTGCGCGACCCGCTCTTTCGGTGTCCCGAACTCGCGGCCGAGCCGGCCGAGCGTGGCTTCGGCGCCCGGGCGGCCGGTGCCGAGGCCGAGTTCGAAGCGGCCGCCGGTGAGCCGGTGCAGGCTTTCCGCCTGCCAGGCCAGCAGCCGCCGGTCGCGGAACCCGTCGACGGCGACGAACGTGCCGACGTGCAGTTCGGTGGTGACGGCCGCGGCGGCGGACAGGGTGGTGAAGGGGTCCAGACCGCCGAGCGGGTCGGGTGAGAGGAGCGTGTCGAAGCCCTGGATCTCGGTGCGACGGGCGAGGGCGGTCCAGTCGGCGAGGTGGGTGATCTGCCCGGCGACGAGGCCGAAGCGGAAGGGTTTGTCAGTCATGCGGCCGATGGTGGACCCGTGGGCCTCGTCACCGCGTCCGTTCGTCGTCGGCTCTGCGGCCTACGTCGGGAGGCGCACGGTCAGAAGACGGCGACGCTCAGCGCCTGCGCGATTTCCTTGCCCAGCGCGTGGGTCGCCGCTTCGGCGCCCGAGCCGACCTTGACCACGAGTGAGCCGCCGAAGGGCTGCCGTTCCACCACTTCGATCCGCTCGCCGAGGGCGATGGCGTGGTCGGCGAGGTAGCGCAGCATGTCCGGGTCGGTGTCCCACACGCGCACGATCTGGCCGACCGCGCCCGGCTCCATCTCGTCGAGCAGGCGGGTCGGCACCTCCTCGACGCTGCCGTCGGCGGCCGGGATGGGGTCGCCGTGCGGGTCGCGGACCGGGTTGCCGAGCTTGGCCGCGATGCGTTCGATGAGCCGGTCGGAGACCGCGTGTTCGAGCGCGTCGGCCTCGCCGTGGACCTCGTCCCAGGTGTAGCCGAGTTCCTGCACCAGGTAGGTCTCGATGAGCCGGTGGCGCCGCAGGACACCCCGCGCGAGGCGGCGGCCTTCGGGGGTCAGCTCGATGCCGCGGTAGGGGACGTGCTCGACGAGGCCCTGCTGGGCGAGTTTGGTGACCATGCCGGACGCCGACGAGGGACTCACCTCGAGGCGGCCGGCCAGGGTCGTGTTGGTGACGGCCTCACCGCGCTCGACCAGGCCGTAGATGACCCGGATGTAGTCCTCGATCGACGAGGAGGACGAGCGGTGCGGACTGTCAGGCATGCTAATAACTCTACGTGCGGCCCCCGGTGGGAGTCAGCCTTGCCTAACTCCCCGGGGACCAGCGGTAGCGGATCCAGCCGGGCACCGGCTGGGCGCCGAGCTGGGCGTAGAAGGCCGCGGCGCGCTCGTTGCCCTCCTGCATGTCCCACTCGACGCGCCCATCGGTGCGCGCCCGCAGCGCGGCGAGCAGTTCGTTGCCCAGCCCGTGGCGGCGGTGCTCGGGGCGGACGTACAGGTCGTCCAGCCAGATGCCGGGGCGCCCCTCCCAGGTGGAGAAGTTCCAGGAGCAGAAGGCCATTCCCGCGACGGTGTCGGAGCCGGGCGGTTCCGCGATGAGGACCCACGCCTTGGGCTCCGGACCGAACAGGTGCTTGGTCATCTCGGCGCGGTCCAGGGTGAGCGTGTCGTTGCCCTCGTAGCGGGCGTGCTCCTCGATGAGCGCGCAGATCTCGTCGACGTCCCTGACCTCGGCTTCTCGTACCGGCATGTGACCCATGCTATGCGGCGTTTTCGACCAACCGGAGGCCGTGGGTGATCCGGTCGCGCTAGTCTCTGCTTGAACTGCGTTCCACACGGGGGGTAGGGAACAGATGACAGAGGGCAACGGGCAGGCCTCAATGGGGCCGACGGTGGGCGCGGGCCTGAGCGCCGTGGGAGGCGCCGGGTACCGCTTCGACCCCGACCAGATCGCCGAGCTGATCCCAAAGTGGGAGGAGCTCCGGGACGGTCTTGATGACGACCAGGCGAGGCTGAACGTCGCAGGCCTGCAAGCCTCTGCTCCGTCCGCTGATCAACCGGCGCAGGCCAACGCCCTGCGGATCAGCGCATCCATCCGGGCGGCGACCGAACACAATGCGAGTTTGCGTCGCTACGCTCAGGCGTGGATCGATACCCTGAAGAAGGCGAACGGCAGTTACCAGGAGCAGGACGACGAGACCCGCCGTGGCCTGAACCGGACCACCGGGGCGGCTGACGGCAGCGGGCTCTACGAGTAGGGGAACGAGTGAGCAAGTTCAGGACACTGACCGGCGCGACCCTGGTGAGCGCCGTACTGTTCGCAGCAGCAGCCTGCTCGGACGGCGGGGCGGAGGGGACCTTTCCGAGCGGAAATCCGGGCAGCACGCCCCCGGATCCGCCCTCTACCAGCGAAGGAACGACTGGCTGGGGGAACACGGCACCTCGCGTGACGGATCAGCTCGATCCTGCCGGACTCGTCGACAGCCCGTGCGAGAGCCTCACCGCCGAACAACTCGACCAGCTCGGGGTCACGGGCGAGGGGAAGGAGACGACCCTCAGCGCGAACGGCGTCAAGGGGTGCGACTGGAAGTTCGGCGCCAACCTCGAGTGGAAGATCCAGGTGGCGTACGTGGTACCCGACAGCAAGAACGGCCTGCAGAACGTGTACGACCAGAACGCGGCGGGCTTGTTCCAAGGCGGCTACTTCGTTCCCACCTCGGTTGCCGGCTACCCCGGCGTATTCAGCAACCAAGCTGACACCCGTCCGGATGGCCGGTGCGATCTCGCCGTCGGCATCAACAGCCAGATGTTGCTCACCTCTGCGGTGACCGGCGACGTCGGCAAGGACAATTGCAAAGCAGCGTCGAACGTCGCCGATCGAATTGTCGCGACCATCAAGGCCGGGGGGCGTTGATGACGGGTGCGGTCTTGGGATCTACCGGTTCACTCACCGGCATGACCGGGCAGCAGATCTACGAGAACTTCATCAAAGCGCCAGGACCTCGCGGCCTTCAGGAGGCCAGCGTGAATCTCAGCACCGTCATGGAGAAGTACAAAACCCGCAGCGAGCAAATTCAATCGCTGTCGGAAATGATGCGCCAAGGTTGGTCCGGAGGCGCCTCGGACGCGGCATCGCATAGTGTCGAGAAATTGGGCCTGTCACATTTCGAAGCGGCCAGCGCCATGAAAACCGCAAGCGAGCTGATTGACAATCAGAGTCAGGCCTTCTTCGACACCAAGAACAAGGTCGTCCCGGTGCCGGAGGTTCCGCAGATCCCTCCGGGGCTCAAGGAGATCATCGGCCACTCGAACGGCGACCTCAGCCAGATGGTGAAGGTCGCGGCGGCGAACGCGGCCGCCAAGCAGAACGTCGAGGCCATGCAAGCCTGGTCGACCACCTCGGGCGACAACGGCGCGAAGATGCCGACCACCTACGGCACCCTCGACGCCGGCGTCCTCGGTGTCACCCAGGGCGCCCAGCCGGGCGGCAGCGTCGACATCCAGAACAAGCCGACCAGTGACGGGCCGCGCTTCGGGGGCGCTGGGGGTGCCTCCCGAGGCGGCGGTGGCGTCACCGGCGGCACCTCGTCCCTGTCGGGGCCCTACCAGGCCCCGGCAGGTCAGATCCCGGGCGACGGGCGCACCGTCGCATCCGACGCGGCCTACGCGCCGCCCTCGGCGGGCTCCTACAACCCTCCTCAGCAGGGCGGCTACGGCGGCGGCAGCAACTACGGCACCCCCGGCGCGTACGGCGTCCCCGGGTACGGGAACGCCGCGGGTTATCGCGGCGCCAACCCCGCGGGTGGGCCGGGCGCTGGAGCGGGCCGGGCCGGCGTCGGCTCCGGACGGGGCTTCGGCGCGGGTGGCGCTGGCCGTGCGGGCGGCTTCGGGGCAGGTGGCGCGGGCCGTGGCGGTGGCTTCGGTCCCGGCAGCGGCGGCAACCCCCTCAGCGACGGCAAGCGCTTCGGCGCCGGGAACCCCGCCGCGGCGAGTGAGTCGTTCGGCCGTGGCGGCGCCGGTGCGGCCGGGCGGAGTGGCGCCGCCGGCAGTCCGGGCGCCATGGGCGCCGGCGCGGGCAACCGCGGCAAGGGCGACGACGACGGCGAGCACCAGCGGAAGTACATCGTGGACGAAGACGAGCACTTCCAGCTCACCGCGGAGGGCGAGAAGGCCGTCGACCCCGTCACGGGCATGACCGTCTCCCCGCCGGTACTCGGCCAGTAACGCCATGTGGTTCGCCGAACCGGAACGGTTCCAGGTCGACCTCCTCGCGGCCATGGTCGCCAAGGTCACCGGCGCCGAACTGCACCTCGCGCTCGCGCCGCAGGCCGTGTGGCGCCCCGACGACGCCGATCTCGCCTTCAGGCGCGCCGCCGACGCCGCCCTCGCGCGCTTCCACGTGCCCACCCGCGACGAGCCGACGTTCGCCGACCTCGCGCGCCTGCTCTCCACCCCCGCCGAGGCGCGGTTCGGGTGGCTGTCGGACACCACGCGGGGCGTCAACATCTCCACCCTGGTCGCCGCCGACCAGCGGTTCGGGGTCGTCGCCGTGCGGGACGGGCAGGAGGTCTCGGTCCGGACCTTCCAGCGCGACCGGCTCAGCAAGGTCCTCGCCGACGTCCTCCCCCAGGACGTGCGCAAGTCCCCGGAGCCGTCGCTGACCGTGCTGCGCAGCGAGGTCCGCGGCGCGCGCCGGGCCGAGCTGAACGGCACCCGGCCCAGCCGGGCGGTGATGCGCGCCGACTACCTGGCCTCGCTGGAGCCGTACTTCATCGCCGAACTGCACGCCGAGGTCCGCGACCACACCGGACAGCCCCGGCACCCGCGATTCCCGCTCCGGGTCTACGACAACGCCGAAGGCCGGTGGACCGTCCAGGCGAAACCGCACTACGACGACCAGCTCCTCCACTTCGCACCCGCCACGGCCACCGACGTTGCCGACCGCCTGGACGAGCTGCGCCACGAGCTGAACTGAGCGAAGGGGCCACTCACGCCCGCGCGAGAGGCACAGTCGCGCAGGGGCGGGGGTGGGGCAGGCGGCAGGGGGTCAGGGCAGACCAGGGCCAGGGCCAGGGCCAGGGCCAGGGCGGAGCGCGTGGCGGCGGGAGCGGCCGCGATCGCACGAGTGACACTCTCGTAACGCCACGAGAGGCACAGTTGCGCAGGAGGCAGGGGCAGGCGGACAGGCCAGGCAGACCAGGGCCAGGGCAGGCAGACCAGGGCCAGGGCAGAGCGTGAGGCGGCAGAAGCGGCCGCGATCGCACGAGCGGCACTCTCGTGACGTCACGAGAGGCACAGTCATGCAGGGGCCAGGTGGTGATGAGGGCCGGCCGCTGAACGCCGCTCGAGGGTTCAGGCGCAAGTGCAGCCAAAGAGGGCGAAGCCGGGTGGAAACCAGGCCCGACCGAAGACGGAGCCCAGGCAGAAGCGGGCCAAGCGCAAGCACGGCCGACGCGCGGAAGCAGGACCGCGCGGGCGGCCGAGCGGACCGGGTGGTCGCCGACGCCCGAAGAGCAAGCCACCCACCGCACCCATAGCCGATCGATCGATCGATCGCCTAAGCTCCTCCCATGACCTCGGTGGACCTCGAGATCGACGAAGGCGTCGCGCACATCTGGCTCAACCGGCCGGACCGCCTCAACGCCGTCGCGCCCGAACTTGTCGACGACCTCCTCTCCGCGCTGGACCGGACGACCGGCACCAAAGCCGTCGTGCTCGGCGGGCGCGGGCGGGCCTTCTGCGCGGGCCACGACCTGAAGGAAAACCCCCAGGGCGACTCCCGCACGCGCATCGAGCGCCTCCAGGAAGTCACCCGCCGGCTGCGCACCATCCCACAACCGGTCATCGCCGCCGTGCATGGGTACGCCATCGGCGCCGGAGCGGAGTTCGCGCTCGGCTGTGACCTCGTGCTCGCCGCCGAGGACGCCGTCTTCGCGTTCCCCGAGGCGAGCCTCGGCCTCAGCGTCACCGGCGCCGCGTCCCGCCTCCTGCCCCTCATCGTCGGGCCCCTCAAGGCGAAGGAACTCCTCCTCCTCGGCGAGCGCGTCGACGCCCGCACCGCCCACGAACTCGGCCTCGTCAACGCCGTCGTGCCGAACGTGCACGAGACGGCGCGCGACTGGGCCCGCCGCATCCCCGCCCACCCGGCCACCACCCTCGCCAAGCGCGCCCTCGACGCGGGCATCGACAGCGCTCTCGAACAGGCCCTCGAACTCGAGGTCAGCCACGCCCTGATCACCGAGCACCTGCCCGGCAACGCACTCGGCAGCCGCGCATGATCCCCGACGACCTGGTCGCCCTCACGAAACGCGCCGCGCGGAACTGGCCGGACAAAACCGCGTGGCTCTTCGACGAGACGGGCTCCCGCTTCACCTTCGCCGACATCGACCGCGAAACCGACCGCCTCGCCGGCAGCCTCGCCGCACTCGGCGTCAACCCCGGCGACCGCGTCGCCGTCATGCTCCGCAACGAGCCCGCCTTCCCCCTGCTCTGGCTCGCCCTCGCCAAACGCGGCGCCGTCCTCGTCCCCGTCAACACCAACTACCGCGAACTCGACGGCGCCCACGTCATCCGCCACTCCGGCGCCCGCCTCTCCATCGCCGCGCCGGAGTTCACCGACCTGCTCACCCGCATCGGCATCACCACCCGCACCCCGGACGACCTGCCCGCCGGCACACCGCCCGAGCACCACCCGGCCGCCGAGGCGCCCACCAACATCCAGTACACCTCCGGCACCACCGGCGCCCCCAAGGGCTGCGTCCTGCCGCACCGCTACTGGACCACCCTCGCCCGCAGCCTCGTCGACGACTTCCCCCACCTCACCGACGACGACACGATCCTCACCGCCCAGCCGTTCCACTACATCGATCCACAGTGGAACGTGGCGGCCGGCCTCGCCGCGGGCGCGACGCTCGTCGTGCTCGACCGCTTCCACCCCAGCACCTTCTGGGCGAAGGTCCGCGAGCACGGCGTCACCTGGTTCTACTGCCTCGGCCTCATGCCGACGCTCCTGCTGCGCCAGCCGGAGCACCCGGACGACAAGAACCACCGCGTCCGCTCGGTCATGGCCTCGGCCATCCCCCGCGACCGGCACGCCGAACTCGAAGCCAGGTGGGGCGTGCCCTGGTACGAGGCGTTCGGCATGACCGAAACGGGCGGCGACATCCGCGACCGCCCCGAGGACCACCGGCCGGGCAGCGGCAGCATCGGCCGCCCCATCCGCGAACGCGAGGTGGTGATCGCCGACGACGACGGCAAGCCGGTGCCCCGCGGCCGGACCGGCGAGCTGCTCATCCGCGGCGTCGGCCTCATGCACGGCTACCACGACGACCCCGAGGCGACCGCCCGCGCCTTCCGCGGCGGCTGGTTCCACACCGGCGACCTGGCCACAATGGACGCCGAGGGCCGGGTCCACTACGTGGGCCGCACGAAGGACATGATCCGCCGCAGCGGCGAGAACATCTCGGCCGACGAGGTCGAGCGCGCGCTCCTGCTGCACCCCGCCGTCGCGCTGGCGGCCGTCATCGCGGTGCCCGACGACCTGCGCGGAGAAGAAGTCAAAGCCTTCATCGTGCCTGCGAAGGACACCACCCCGGACGAGCTGGCCGAACACTGCGCGTCCCAGCTCGCCTACTTCAAGGTCCCGCGCTACTGGTCGCTCACCGCGGACCTGCCGCGCACCCCGTCGGAACGCATCGCGAAGGGCAAGCTCGCCGCCCTCGACACCCCGACTTACGACCGGGTGGCGGGCACATGGCTCTGACCACCGAGCAACGCGTCCGCCGCGCCGCGGTCAAGCTGTTCGCCGCCAAGGGGTTCCACGGCACCGGCATCCGCGACCTGGCCCAGGCCGCCAAGATCTCCAGCGCGAGCCTCTACCACTACATGGGCACCAAGGAGGACCTGCTCGTCGACATCATGCGGGAGTGCCTCGACCGGCTCCTGCTGGCCGCGCGCCGGGCCCTGGACACCGTCGACGACCCGGCCGACGCGCTGTCCGCCCTGGTCACGCTGCACGTCATGGCCCACGCCGCCCAGCCGGACGAGACCCGCGTGGTGGACAACGAGGTCAGCGCCCTGTCCCGGGCCCCGCGGCGGCGGATCGTGGCGCTGCGGGACCAGTACGAGGCCATCTGGGCGGACACCATCGACAAGGGTGTCTCGGCGGGCGTGTTCGACGCCCCCGAACCGGCCGTGACCAGGCTCGCCCTGCTGGAGATGTGCACCGGCGTCGCCCGCTGGTACTCACCACGCGGTCCACTGCCGCTGGACCGCCTCGCCGCCCGATATGCCCAGCTCGCGCTGCGCATGCTGGGAAGCCCGGCGTCCCCCGGCGGCGACGGCGCCGAACGGGCCCGCGAGGTCGCCGCTGAGGTGTGGCGCATACGGCCCTAGCTGGGGTCTTGCCGACTCGGCCGGGCTGAGGGACCCTCGAAGGGTGACTGAGCGAACGATCCAACTGGAATTGGATGAGCAGGGTCTCGCACTGGGCCTCCCTGCACCGTCCCACCCTCAGGATCATGTACACGATGTGCCCTACCGCCCCGTCCAGTTCCGTGACGACGACCTGCCCACCGCGCTCGAGCGCTGTGCGCACTGGCTCAGGTCGGCACAGGAGTGGCTGGGCGAGCCGGTGGATGTGGTCTCCATCCACCTCGACTACGACGACCGCGAAGGCGCGCCGTACTACGACCTGAAGCTCCTCTGCAACGAGGAGGACCTGGCCGGGGCGCCGCGCGCACTGCGGGACGCCGCCAACGAATCCTGAGTCAGTTGTCAGATCCCTCGGGGCCGCCTCCGGAACTTTCCGGGGGCGGCCCTGAGGGTTGTTCTCAACCCAGCGCGCCGCCGACCTTGACGTGCCCCTTCAACAGGTTCCGGGCGATGGTGCGGCGCTGGATCTCGTCCGTGCCCTCGTAGATGCGCAGCAGGCGCAGCTCGCGGTACCACCGCTCGATCGGCAGCTCCCGCGTGTAACCCATGCCACCGTGGATCTGCAGCACGCGGTCGACGATCTCGTTGGCCTTGATGCCGCCGTACAGCTTCGCGATCGACTGCGCGTGGCGGGAGTCCATTCCGGAATCGACCTGCCAGGCCGCGTGCAGCACCAGCCAGCGCAGCGCTTCCAGCTCCATACCGGAGTCCGCGATCATCCACTGGATGGCCTGCCGGGTCGCGATCGGCGCGCCGAACGTCTCACGCGTGTTGGCGTGCTCGATCGCCATCGAGATCAGCCGCTCGCAGGACCCGATCGCGCGAGCCGGCAGCAGGTAGCGGCCGCGGCCGATCCACTGCATCGCCAGCGCGAAGCCCTGGCCCTCCTCGCCGAGGATCTGGCTCTCCGGGACGCGCACGTTGTCGAACACCAGCGACGCCGGGCCCCACTCGCCCATGGTGTCGATCGGCTCGGACTTCCAGCCCATGTCGCGGTCGACGAGGAAGCAGGTGACGCCGCCGCCCGCCCCCTTCTCCGGGTCGGTCACGGCGAACACCATCACGAAGTCGGCCTCGTTGCCGCCGGTGATGAACGTCTTCTCGCCGTTGATGATCCAGTCCGCGCCGTCCTTGCGGGCCGAGGTGCGGATGTTCTTCGCGTCGGAGCCGGCGCCCGGCTCGGTGATCGCGAAGCACGACTTGCGCTCGCCGGAGATCGTCGGGAGCAGGTAGCGCTCCTTCTGCTCCTCGTTGGCGTGGAACAGGATGTTGTCCGCCGCGCCGCCGAAGCGGAAGGGCACGAAGGTGCGGCCGAGCTCGGCCTCCAGCAACGCGGTCATCACGGCCGACAGGCCCATGCCGCCGTACTCCTCCGGGGTCTGCACGCCCCAGAAGCCGGACTCCTTCGCCTTGAGCTGCAGCGCGGTCAGCTCGTCCGAGGTGAGGCCGGGTTCGCCGCGGCGTTCGCGGCGCAGCACCTCCTGTTCGAGCGGCATCAGCTCACGCTGCACGAACGTGCGCACCCAGTCGCGCACTTCCCGCTCTTCGGTGCTCAAGCTGAAGTCCATCGTCGGCCCTCCTACTAAGCGCTTGCTTACCTGTCAGGCTAGCGCACGCCGGCTCGTTCCCGGAATGGCGTTCGGCGAGGAACCCACCCAGCGCGGCCGTGATCCGGTCCGGCCGTTCGACCGGCGGGAGGTGACCGGTGTCCGGCAGGTCGAGCCGCCGAGCTCCGGTGATACCCGTGCTGAGCAGGCCGGACACCTCCTGGATCTCCGGCACGTCGAGGAGGCCGTTGACCACCAGCGTGGGCGCCACCACCTCGGCCAGCCGGCCGGCCGGGCCCGGTTCCAAATGGCGTTCGGTCCGCTGCGGCCCGGTCCAGGTCCGCCGGAAGACGCCGCGGAGCATGTCGAGGACGAGTTCGGACGGTTCCGGCACGAGGAACCGCGCCTGGGCCAGTGCCATCGCCTCGACGTCGGCCGGGTCGGGCGCCCGGGTCCGCGCCGCGTAGGCGCGCAGCCGCTCGGCCGGCACCGCGCTGTGCACCTCGCGCGCGGCGCGGGCGCGCATCGACTCCGGCCACTCACGGCCGGACAGCCCCGAGCAGATCAGCACCAGACCGCTGACCCGGTCGGGCGCCGCGAGCGCGGCCTCCAGCGCGTATGAGCCGCCCATCGAGCAGCCGACCAGGGCCGCCCGGCCGACGCCGAGCACGTCCATCAGCCCGAGGAGGTCCTCGTAGTGGCAGTGGTCGCCGACGGCATCGCTGGAGTCGCCGAAGCCGCGCTGGTCGTAGCGGATCACCCGGTGGGTGTCGGCGAGCCCGTCGAACTGGGCGGCCCACATGCGCCGGTCGGCCGCTCCGGCGTGCACGAAGACCACCGGCGGGCCCGCGCCGGCCTCGTCGTAGGCCAGGTCTGCCCCGTTCACGTGAACCAGGTTCATGACGGCCAACGTAGGAGGATCATCCGCTGTTCGCGCCCGTGTTCGCGCACCGCGTAGGTTTGGGGGCGTGATCGAGTGTGCGGTGTGGTGGGCGGTGCCGCTGCCGAACGAGCCCGGGTACCTCGACCTGCTGGACGACGTGGAACGCGGACGGCACGCCGGCTACCGCAAGGAGATCGACCAGCGGCGGTTCCTCACCGGGCGGGTGCTGGCCAAGACGGTCGCCGCCGAGCTGCTCGGTCGCGCGCCCCACGAGGTGTCCTTCGACGCGACCTGCGACGACTGCGGCAAGCCCCACGGCAGGCCGCGCGTGCCGGGCGCCGGGTTCGACCTGTCCATCTCGCACTCCGGCGAGCGGATTGGGGTCGCCGTGACCAGCGGCGTTCCGGTGGGCCTCGACGTCGAGACCGCCACCCGCCGCGCCGAGGACTCGCTGATCGCCTACGCGCTGAACGAGACGGAGGTCGCGGCGCTGGACGGCCTGACCGGCGCCGAGCGGGTGGCCGCGTTCTTCCGGTACTGGACCGGCAAGGAGGCGCTGATGAAGGCCACCGGGCGCGGGCTGCGGATCCCGCTGCAGAGCATCACGCTGGCCGGTCCGGACCAGCCGCCCCGGCTGCTCTCCTCGGCCGACCCGGCACTGGACCCGGCGCGGACACGGCTGGCCGACCTGGACCCGGGCGAGGGCTACCGGGCGGCGATCGCCGTGCTGAGCGACGACGAGTTGAAGGTCACCGAGCGCTGGTGGAGCCCTACAGCTCCAACCCCATAGCGCGCAGCAGCGTCTGGAACTTCGCGGACGTCTCGTCCAGCTCGGCCTTCGGGTCGGACGCGGGCACGATCCCCCCGCCGGCGTACAGCCGCAGCCGCGACGAGGACACCTCGGCGCAGCGGATCGACACCGCCCACTCGCCGTCGCCGTTGGCGTCCATCCACCCGACGGTTCCGGCGTAGTACCCGCGGTCGAACGGCTCCAGCTCGCCGACCAGCTGCCGCGCGTCCTCGGTGGGCGAGCCGCAGATGGCGGGCGTCGGGTGCAGCGCGCCGGCCAGGTGCAGCGCCGTCACGTCCGGGTCGGCAAGCTCGCCCGTCACCATGGTGCTCAGGTGCCACATCGTGGGCGTCGACACGAGCGACGGGGTCCGCGGCACGTGCAGGTCGCGGCAGAACGGCCGCAGCGTCTCGACGATCGCCTCGGTCAGGACCGCGTGCTCGACGTGGTCCTTGCGCGAGGCGGCCAGCCGTTCGGCGTTCTCCCGGTCGGTGACCGGGTCGGCCGAGCGCGGCGCGGACCCGGCGTGCGGGTGCGACACGACGCGCCGGCCGCTGCGGGACAGCAGCAGCTCCGGCGTCGCGCCGATGAGGGACCGCCCGCCGGGCAGGGCCGCGGCGAACGTGTAGCCGTGCGGGTTGTCCTTGACCAGGTTGTGCAGCACGGCCTTGACCGGCACCTCGCCGGAGAACTCCAGGTCGAGGGCACGCGCGAGCACGACCTTGCGCATACCGCGATCGGACAGGGCCCGGACGGCGCGGGCGACCGCCTCCGCGTGGTCGACCGGTTCGGGCACGGCCCGGACGACGTCCGGGCCGTCGACGGCCATCCGCGGCAGGTCAGCGGCCGCGGGGTGCGCCGGGGCGGCCACCTGGACCGCCTCGGGCACGACGAGGTGCCCGGGCGTCGCGGTGGTGTCGAAGGGCAGGACACCGACCGCGAGCGACCCCGGGGTCCCGGCCAGAGCGGCCGGGACCGCGTCACCGAGTGCCGGCACATCGGTGCCGGTGAAGGTCAGCCGGGAGCCGGACCCGAAGATCGTGTGCCGTGAGGTGGCGAAGTAGAAGTCGCCTGGCGTGTACTCCTCGAGCGTCTCCCTGGCATCCACACCCCCATTGTGCTCCCGCTCAGGCGGCGGCGAGCGGAAGTGTCACGGGCGCAACACTTCGCCGCCGACCTGCGGAAACGGTTACTTGAGGGCGTCGATCAGCGCCGCGCGCTGGCGCTCGCCGAGTCCGCCGGCCCGCCGGTCCGGGTCGATCCCGGCCTTCTCCAGCAGCGCGGCGACCTTGACGGCGCCGAGCCCGGGAACCGCCTTCAGCAGCTGGGTGACCTTGGTCTTGCCGATCGTCTTGTCGTCCTTGGCCTTCGACAGCACCGTGTCGATCGACTGCTGACCGGACTTGATCGACGCGAGCAGCTCGGAGCGAGCCTTCCGGGCCTCGGCCGCCTTGGCCAGGGCCTCCGCACGCTGCTCCGGGGTCAACGTGGGCAGAGCCAACGTAGTAGTCCTTCCGTGTGTCGGATATCCGCTCTCGCGGCGACGGCTGGCACCCAGCGAGGTGCTTGCTCGTGCAAGCGCTGGCCAGGCCGTCTGGTCCACGCGCCCAGTAAACGCCACCTGGGCTGATGCCGCGACACCGACACGCGAGGAAACCCCCGGTCGGGGCGGTGGCGATCAGTCCTGGCAACAGGCGGTGTCTTCCACTTAGAGTGACCGCAACACGTTCAACGCCGAACTTCACCGCGCGGGAGTGCCCATGCTGAGCACGATGCAGGACGGACAGCTTTCCCTTGCCAACCTGCTGCAACACGGAAGCCGGGTGCATGCCACCAGTCAGGTGACGACCTGGACCGACCAGGGGCCCCGCCGCGAGTCGTACGCGGATCTGGGTCGTAACGCTGCGCGACTGGCGAATGCGCTCCGTAGTCTGGGTGTCACCGGCGATCAGCGGGTCGGCACGTTCATGTGGAACAACGCCGAGCACCTGGCGGCCTACTTCGCGATCCCCGCGATGGGCGCCGTGCTGCACACCCTCAACATCCGGCTGTTCCCCGAGCAGCTGACCTTCGTCGCGAACCACGCCGAGGACCACGTCGTGATCGTGGACGGCTCGCTCGTCCCGCTGCTGGCCAAGCAGCTGCCGGAGCTGAAGACCGTCCGGCACGTGATCGTGGCCAACGGCGACCCGGCGACGCTGCAGGCCCCGGACGGCGTCGAGGTGCACTCCTACGACGCGCTGCTGGCCGCCCAGCCGGACACCTTCGACTGGCCGGAGATCGACGAGCGCTCCGCGGCCGCGATGTGCTACACGTCGGGCACGACCGGTGACCCGAAGGGCGTCGTCTACTCGCACCGCTCGATCTGGCTGCACTCGATGCAGGTCTGCATGACCGACAGCATGCAGCTCTCGCCCGCCGACAACGCGCTGGTCATCGTGCCGATGTTCCACGCGATGTCGTGGGGCCTGCCGTACGCGGCGTTCATGGTCGGCGCGTCGCTGGTCATGCCGGACCGGTTCCTCCAGCCGGGCCCGCTCGCGCAGATCCTCGCGTCGGAGAAGCCGACGTTCGCCGGCGCGGTCCCGACGATCTGGCAGGGCCTGCTGCAGCAGCTGGAGGCTCAGCCGCAGGACATCTCGCACCTGCGTGAGGTGGTCGTCGGCGGGTCGGCGTGCCCGCCCGCGCTGATGCACACCTTCGAGGAGCGCTACGGCGTGCCGATCCTGCACGCGTGGGGCATGACCGAGACGTCCCCGCTGGGCAGCGTGGCCCGGCCGCCCGCGGGCGCGACCGGCGAGGAGGCCTGGAAGTACCGGTACACGCAGGGCCGCTTCCCTGCGTCCGTGCGCGCGCGGCTCATCGACGACAACGGCAACGAGCAGCCGTGGGACAACGAGAGCGTGGGCGAGCTGGAGGTCGCCGGGCCGTGGATCGCCGGCGCCTACCACGGCGGCGCGGACCCGGAGAAGTTCCACGACGGCTGGCTGCGCACCGGTGACGTGGGCAAGATCAGCCCGGACGGCTACCTGACCCTGACCGACCGCGCGAAGGACGTCATCAAGTCCGGCGGCGAGTGGATCTCCTCGGTCGACCTGGAGAACACGGTGATGAGCCACCCGGCGGTCGCCGAGGCCGCGGTGGTCGGCGTGCCGGACGAGAAGTGGGACGAGCGGCCGCTGGTCGCGGTCGTGGTCCGGGAGGGCCAAAGCGTGACCGCCGAGGAGCTGCGTGAGTTCCTGGCCGACAAGGTCGCGAAGTGGCAGCTGCCGGAGCACTGGACGTTCATCGACGAGGTGCCCAAGACCAGCGTCGGCAAGTTCGACAAGAAGCGCCTGCGGGCCTTCCACTCGCAGGGCAAGCTGGACGTGACGCACTTCTGACGTTCACCGGGAGGCCACCCGCGTCTGCTTCGATGCGGGTGGCCTTCGCACATCTGGGGGATGCATGGGAATCAGCAGGCGGCACGTGCTGGCGGCGACCGGTGCGGCCGGGCTCGGGCTCGTCGTCGGCGCACCGTCGGCGCAGGCGATCGACCGGGCGCTGCGGGAAAGCAGCCGGCGCGCGGTCGGCACGGCCGGCACCACGCTGGAGAGCGTGGCCACCCCGCTGGACGGCGCCGCGGCGTACACGCGACTGACCGGCGGACCGGGCTGGCCGCTGGTGGTGCGCGAGGACCTGGCGGCGGGCAAGGCGGGCCGGGACGACCGGCGCACGGCGCTCACCGCGTTCGTCCAGTTCACCGACCTGCACATCACCGACTCCGAATCGCCGGCGCGGTTCGAGTACCTGCACCCGCTGATCGGGTCCGCCCACCGTCCACAGGAGACACTGGGTTCGGTGGCCACGGCCGCGCTCGTGGACCGGGTGAACAGCCTGCGGCAGGGGCCGTTCACCGGGCGGCCGCTGGACTTCGTGATGACCACCGGCGACAACACGGACAACCACGAGCACCTCGAACTCGGCTGGTTCCTGGGCGTGCTGGGCGGCGGCGAGGTCACCCCGAACTCCGGCGACCCGGGCGCCTACGAGGGCGTGCAGGCCTCCGGCGACCCGCTGTACTGGAACCCGGACCGCCGCCTGGACGGCGACTGGTCGGCGTTCCCGGTGCTGCCCGGCATCCTGACCGCAGGCACGCGCACGTTCACGTCGGCGGGACTCGACGTGCCCTGGTACTGCACGTTCGGCAACCACGACGACAGCATCGTCGGCAGCCTGCCCGACCTGCCGGGGATGGCGCACTGGTACACCGGCCGCTACAAGGTGATCGGCAAGGACTCCGGGACCGCGGAGAAGCTGGCGCGGGCCATCCGGACACCGGGCGCGAGCGTGCCGGTCACCGAGCTGTTCGGCGGCAGCGGCACGATCCGTGAGATCACGCCGGACGAGCGGCGACGGCCGTTCACCACCGCCGAGTTCGTGCAGGCGCACCTCGACCCCGCCAACACCGGGTCCGGCCCGGAAGGCCACGGCTTCACCGGCGGCAACGCCGACGGCGTGGACGTCTACTACACGTTCCGCATCGCCCCGGGCATCACCGGCATCAGCCTCGACACCACCACGCTCGCCGGGTTCGCGGACGGTTCGATCGGGCTCGGGCAGTACCTGTGGGTCGAGCGGACGCTCAAGCGCGGCAGCTCGGTTCACTACGACTTCTGGGGCAACCGCGTCACCCGCCCGGTCACCGACGAGCTGTTCATCCTGTTCAGCCACCACACCTCGGACACGATGGGCAACGTCCTGCCCGACGCCCGCCACCCGCTGGAGCCGCGCCTGACCGGGGACGCGTTCGTCGCGCTCCTGCACCGGTTCCCGAACGTGCTCGCGTGGGTCAACGGGCACACGCACGAAAACCGCATCACGCCGCGGCCGGGCGCGACCCCCGAGCAGGGGTTCTGGGAGATCAACACCGCGTCCCACGTCGACTTCCCGCAGCACGCGCGGGTGATCGAGGTGGCGGACAACGCCGACGGCACGTTGTCGCTGTTCACCACCCTGATCGAGGCGCAGGCGCCGTACTCGGCCGACTACGGCGACACCTCGCCGTCCGCGCTGGCGTCGCTGTACCGGGAGCTGTCGTTCAACGACCTGCACGCCGACCCGGCCCGCACCGGCGCGGCGGCCGACCACAACACGGAGTTGTTGCTGGTCCACCCCTTGCGGTAGGAACGGATCATGACTCAGCTCGACGAGGCCGGGACGGCGTTGTTCCACCAGTCGATGCCGTTCTCCGAGCGGCTCGGCATCGAGGTCCTGGAGCACTCGAAGGACGTCGTGCGGGCGCGGCTCGCCTGGGACGCCACCCTCTGCACGATCGGCGGCGTGCTGCACGGCGGCGCCCTGATGGCGCTGGCCGACTCGACCGGCGCGGTGTGCGCGTTCCTCAACCTGCCCGAAGGCGCGCAGGGCACCTCGACCATCGAGTCGAAGACAAACTTCCTGCGCGGGGTGCGTGAGGGGCACGTGACCGCGACCGCCCGCCCGCTGCACGCGGGCCGCAAGGTGATCGTGGTGGAGACCGAGCTGCACGACGACGCGGGCAAGCTGGTCGCGAAGGTGACGCAGTCGCAATCAGTCCTTTGACTGGTTTACACCACCGGCGGCGGCGGGGAGAATTCCCGGATGACCCGCGCCCTGCTCGCCGTGCTGGCCGCCGCCATGATGGCGACGGTGACCGTGCAACCCGCGTCCGCCGCCCCCGGCCGGGCCGACGAGACCGTCGACTACCACGAGTGGACGCCGGCAGGCCCGTTCGCGCCCGCAGGCACCGAGTCGTACGAGGGCCGGGACTACGAGCGGGCACAGTGGACCTCGCCGTTCCACGCGCCCGGGTTCGACGCGACCGAGCTGATCGCGTCGTGGAACGCGCAGACGCCGCCGGGCACCTGGATCCAGGTCGAGGCGCAGGCGCGCACCGCGACGGGCGCGGAGACCGCGTGGTACGTGATGGGCCGGTGGGCCGCGGGCGACGGTGACATCAAGCGGACGAGCGTGGACGGCCAGGACGACGCGCACGCGCAGGTCTCGGTCGACACGCTCGTGATGAAGCCCGGCGTGCTGCTGCGCTCGTACCGGCTACGGGTCTCGCTCTACCGCGCACCGGGCACGCGCGCCACGGCCACGGTGAGCGCGGTCGGCGCGATGACGTCCAACGTGCCGGACCGGTTCGAGGTGCCGGTTTCCCGGCCGGGCAAGGCCTCCGGCATCGAGCTGCCGGTCCCGGCGTACGCGCAGAACATCCACAAGGGACACTTCCCGGAGTACGGCGGCGGCGGGGAGAGCTGGTGCAGCCCGACCTCCACCGAGATGGTCGTCGAGTACTGGGGCAGGCGGCCGCGCGAGGAGGACATGACCTGGATCCCGGCCGACTACCCGGACCGGACGGTCGACTACGCGGCCCGGCACACCTACGACCACTCCTACGAGGGCACCGGCAACTGGCCGTTCAACACCGCGTACGCGGCGACCTTCGGCCTGCGCGGGCACGTCACGCGGCTGCACTCGCTGACCGAGCTGGAGGACTACATCGCCCGGGGCATCCCGGTGATCACGTCCCAGTCGTTCCGGGCCGACGAACTGGACGGCGCGGGTTACGGCACCGCGGGGCACATCATGGTCGTCGTCGGGTTCACGGCGGACGGCGACGTCATCGCCAACGACCCGGCCGCGAACAGCAACGCGAACGTGCGCACGATCTACCCGCGGGCCCAGTTCGAGAACATCTGGCAGCGCACCAAGCGGCACACCGAGGACGGCTCCGTCGCGAGCGGCCCCGGCGGCGTCGTCTACCTGATCACCCCGTGACGACGCGAACGGGGACATCGAGGTCAGAGCGCTTACTGGTAACTGGTGAACCCGTTCGGGTCACGGCGGTGACCTCGTCCGCGATCGTCTAATATCGCCCGCCTACAAAAGGCACCGCGCCTCACACCGGATTTCCCGATACCCTCGGTACCGGTGGGGGCAACGAACCACGAGGCATGGTGGTCAACAATGGCGGCAACGGGCTGCAGTGCGACAGATGGACGATGAGAGTCGCGCTGTGATCGGCGAGGCCCGGCCCTCCAGCGCGCTCGCGAACGCCCGCGGACGTCCCACGGCGGCACGCGTGTCCGACGACGTCCTGCTCGACGCCGCGCGCCGGTGCGTCCTCGCCTCCGGGCTGCGGCGCACCACGCTGGCCGAGATCGCGCGCACGGCGAAGGTCAGCCGGATGACGCTCTACCGGCGGTTCCCGGACGTGCGCAGCGTGCTGTCCGCGCTGATGACCCGCGAGTTCGGCGCGCTGCTGCACCAGGCGACGGTGAGCGGGGCCGACGCCCCGACCGCCCGCGCGCGCCTGGTGCGCAGTTCGGTGACCGCGGTGCGGCTGCTCAACGCAGATCCGCTCATGCGCACGGTCCTCGACGTCGACACCGCGCTGGTGGTGCCCTACGTCCTGGAACGGCTCGGCGGCACCCAGCGGCTCGGCGAGAAGTTCATCGTCGCGCTGCTGGAGGCCGGGCACCGGGACGGCTCGATCCGGCGCGCGGCCACGGCCGTGCAGGCGCGGTCGGTCCTGCTCGTGGTGCAGTCGTTCGTGCTGTCGCTGCGGCCGGCCACCGCGGACGTCGCGGCCGAGGCGCTGCTCGGCGAACTGGCCCACCACCTCAACGCGGCGCTGCGGCCGCTGTGACCCCAGGGATGCCCGCACCGGCACTGAAAATTGACCGGTTGTCCAAACGCTACGGATCGGTGGTTGCCCTCGACGGGATCTCCTTCGAGGTCGCGCCGGGCGAGCTGTTCGGGTTCGTCGGCAGCAACGGCGCCGGCAAGACCACGACGATGCGCATCGTGCTGGGCGTGCTCGCGGCGGACAGCGGCGCGGTGCGGTTCGGCGGGGAGCCGGTCACGCACGCCACCCGGACGCGCATCGGGTACATGCCGGAGGAACGGGGCCTGTACCCGAAGATGCGGGTGCTCGACCAGCTCGTGTACCTCGCCGAGCTGCACGGGCTGGACAACACGCGGGCGCACCAGGCGGCGGAGGGCTGGATCGAGCGGCTCGGGTTGCGTGAGCGGCGCCGGGACGAGGTGCAGAAGCTCAGCCTCGGCAACCAGCAGCGGGTGCAGCTGGCGGCCGCGCTCGTGCACGACCCGGCGGTGCTGGTGCTGGACGAGCCGTTCTCCGGGCTGGACCCGATCGCGGTCGACGTGATGAGCGAGGTGCTGCGCAAGAAGGCGGCGACCGGGGTGCCGGTGGTGTTCTCCAGCCACCAGCTGGATCTGGTCGAGCGGCTGTGCGACCGCGTCGGGATCATCCAAAAGGGACGGATGGTGGCGTGCGGGACGGTGGCGGAGCTGACTTCCGCGGCGCTGCTGGTCGTGTCCGCGCCGGACGCGCCGTGCGGCTGGGCCGGGCAGCTGCCCGGGGTGCGGGTGGTGGCCGACGAGCCGGGGCGGACCGTGCTGGAGCTGGATCCCGGGGTGGACGACCAGCGGGCGCTGGCGGCCGCGCTCGCGACGGGCGTGGTGCGAGAATTCCGGTGGCGGCGGCCGAGCCTGGCCGAGCTGTTCCGAAACGTGGTCACGGGGAGCGGGGAATGACGGTCTCACCCATCAAGGGTGTCGTCCTGGTCGCGCGGCGGGAGCTGAACACCCGCCTGCGCACGCGGTCGTTCGTGGTCGGGACCTTGGTGATCCTGCTGGTGATCGGCGGGTACCTGCTGCTGCAGGCGACGCTGATCAAGGGCGCGGACACGTCGAAGGTCGGGCTGACCGGGCAGGCCACGGCCGTCGCGGAGCAGCTGCGGGAGGCGGCCGAGGCGGCAGGCGCGCACGTCGAGACGGTGCCGGTGGCGAACCCGGAGCAGGGCGAGCAACAGGTGCGCGACGGCGACCTGGACGCGCTGGTGTCCGGCAGCGCGGCCGATCTGCGCGTGGTGGTGAAGGCGGAGCTGGACCAGCAGCTGCGGGCGGTGCTGAACGGGATCGCGCAGCAGCAGGTGCTGAACGCGAAGCTGCTGGAGGCCGACCTCGATCCGGCGCAGGTGATGCGCGAGGTGGGGCAGGCGCAGGTCCGGCTGACCGAGCTGGAGCCCCGAGACGCCGACAGCGGCCAGCGGCTCGCGATCGGGCTGGTGATCGTGTTCCTGATGTTCTTCGGCATCCAGGCCTACGGCGGCATGGTCGCGCAGGGCGTGGTCGAGGAGAAGGCCAGCCGGGTTGTCGAGATCCTGCTGTCGACGTTGCGGCCGTGGCAGCTGATGCTGGGCAAGGTGATCGGACTCGGGCTGGTCGGCCTGGTGCAGCTGTTGATCCTGGCGGTGGCCGGGCTCGCGATGGCCGTCGGGAGCGGTGCCGTGACGCTGGGCGGGGTCGCGATCGGCACGGTCGCCTGGGGGCTGCTGTGGTACCTGCTGGGCTTCTTCCTGTACGCGACGGTCTACGCCGCGGCCGGCTCGCTGGTGTCGCGGCAGGAGGACACCGCGTCCGTGGTGACGCCCGTGAGCATGACGCTGATGGTCGGGTTCGTGGCCGGGTTCAACGTGCTGATCCAGGACCCGGATTCCACGGGCGCCCAGGTGCTGTCGCTGATCCCGGTGTTCTCGCCGATCCTGATGCCGGGCCGGATCGCCGCCGGGGTGGCCGCGTCGTGGGAGGTGGCGGCGGCGCTGGCGCTGACCGTCGTGTTCGGCGCGCTGCTGACCTGGGTGAGCGGCCGGGTGTACCGCAACGCGGTGCTGCACACCGGCAGCCGCATGCGGTTGCGCACGGCGCTGCGGATGTAGATACCAACACACAACCGCAAGCCGGCAACGCAATGCACCCGACCAACGCACCAGACCTCCCCCGCCCCCGATCCACAGCCGATCTGAAACACAATCAGGAATCGGGGGCGGGGGGAGGTCACACCCAAGGCGACCTCCCGAGCGCCGCATGGCGCTTCCCGCCCGAAGGGCGGTCCCCAGGCAAGGCCCCCGCCTGCGCGCCTAACTGATGGCGTTGAAGCGGTCCAGCGCGACCTTGCGTTCCTGCGCGTGGTCGACCATCGGGGCCGGGTAGTCCTTCGGCGGGTGCGGCAGCTTCCACGGCTGGTGCACGGCCTTGCCGGGGATCTCACGCAGCTCCGGGACGTACTTGCGCACGTAGGCGCCGTCCGGGTCGAACTTCTCGCCCTGGGTGGTGGGGTTGAAGACGCGGAAGAACGGCGCCGGGTCGGTGCCGGTGCCCGCCACCCACTGCCAGTTCAGCTGGTTGGACGCCAGGTCGCCGTCCACGAGGTGGTTCATGAAGTGCCGGGCGCCCAGCCACCACGGCTGGTGCAGGTCCTTGACCAGGAAGCTCGCGACGATCATCCGGACGCGGTTGTGCATCCAGCCCTCGGCGAGCAGCTGCCGCATCCCGGCGTCGACGATCGGGTACCCGGTGCGTCCGTCGCGCCAGCGGTCGAAGGACTCCTGGTCGGTGTCGTACGCCAGTTTGTCGAAGCGCTTGTCGTAGTTCTCGCGCGCGGTTTCCGGGCGGTGGTGGAGCACGTCGGCGTAGAACTCGCGCCAGGCCAGCTCGCTGCGCAGGGATTCGACGTCCTTGCCGTGCCGCGTGTCGAGGTCTGCCAAGAGGGTGCGCGGGTGGATGCAGCCCCAGCGCAGGTACGGCGAGAGGCGCGTGGTGGCCGGCCGGTCCGGGCGGTCGCGGTCGGTCGCGTAGCCGTCCAAGCCGCCGTCGAGGAACGTCTCCCACACCTCGTGCGCGGCGGCTTCACCCGGTCGCGGCAGGGTCATCGAGCCGAGGTCGGGTTTCTCGGGGAGGCGGAAGGGTTTCTCCGGCTCGATCCAGTCCACTGTGGAGTCAGGAGCGGGGGCGCGCCGGCCGTGCCGGCACCAGGCGCGGTAGAACGCGCTGAAGACCCGGTAGGGCTCGCCGTCGGGTTTCGTGATGCGCCCCGGGGTGACCGCGTAGGGCGAACCGCACTCCACCCACTCGATCTCCCCCAGCGCGTCGGCCACCGCCCGGTCGCGGCGGCTCCCGTACGGCGCCGTATCCGTGCTGACGTGCACGCTTTCCGCACCGATCGACCGCGTCACCCGGGGCACCTCGCGCACCGGATCGCCGCGCACCACCATCAACCGCCCGTCCAGGCTCTCCGCCAGCGCCTCCAGGCACCCGTACAGGAACGCCTGCCGTGGCTTGCCCGCCGGTTTCAACAGCGCGTCGTCGAGCACGTACAGCGCGAGCACCCGTGAGGCGCGTGCGCTCGCGCTCACCAGCGCGGGCAGATCGGCGAGCCGCAAATCGCGCCGAAACCATAACAAGGCGGTACCCACGGCCTCCGACTCTAGGCGATCCGGGGTAATCCGGCTCAGCGACTACTCGATCGGGAACGGCAGTGACCCTGCGTACGTCTAGATCATGTGCGGCAGACACCGGAGAACCCCGTGTTCGAGGGCGCCCACGCCCTGGTCGACCTCGTCCGGACGCTGTACCGGCGCCCGGGTCTGAGCAGGCGGGACCCAGAGCTGCGCATCCGCGGCGACGTGCCGCTCCCCTTGGTCTGCCTGCTGCGCAAGCCGGGCTCGGCGAAGTTCCTGCCGCGGCTGGGCGCTCAGCTGGACGTCGAACTCCGGCAGGTCCCGCACGCCTACCTCGACGCGAACGCGGTGCGCAACCCGGCGGTCCTGCCGCTGCTGGAGGAGCTGCACGACCGCCTCGGCGCGGACGCGTTCGGCCGCGGTCACCTCAAGCACTTCGACCACTACCGGCTCGCGACCTGGCTGACCGAGCGCTCCCTGCCACGCGCGGAGGGCAAGGGCGACCGGCCGATCGTGCGGCTGCTGCGCGACTGGACCGGGCAGCGCGGGCCGGGTGGCGCGGACGCGGCGGTCGACCACGTGCCGGCCGGTGGGTGGAGCAAGGTCGCGTTGAGCGTGCTGTGGTGGATCCTGCGGTACTTCGGGTTCCGGTGGGGCCGTCACCGCGTGCCCGGGCTTGGCCGGGAGAGCCGCTGGTTCATGCGCCAGCCGTTCATGGTCCCGCGCCACTCGGCGGACTTCCTCGGGTTCGCCGAGCGCCTGACCCGGGACCGGCTCGGATCGGAGAACCCCGAGCAGCTCAAGAAGCTGCTCGTGCACGCGTTCCTGCAGGATCTGCGCGAGGCGTACCGCCGACGGAAGCTGCGGTTCCTGCCGCGGCGGCGGGGCTGGCGCCGCACGGCGTACGTGACCGTGCTGCTCGACAACGTCACCGAGGCCAACGGCGGCTGGGAACTGCTCCGGCTGATCAACGAGGTGCGCAACGAAACGGGCGACCTGGACCCGCTGCTGATCATCACCGCGAGCGACGAACGCCCGCCGCCGGCCGCGGAGTCGGTCGCGGGGGCCGAGCCGGCCGCCCGCGCCACCCGGGCGTGGTCGACGTGGAAGCACCGGCTGCCGGGCCGGCGGCAGATGCTGGCCGGCGACGCGCGGTACCTGTTCATCGACCTGCCCAAGCCGTCGGTGGCGACCACCCCGGAGGACGCCGGCGTGTGGGAGGACCGGCAGGCCGGGCCGGTCACGCCGCCGTGGATCGCGCGTCGCGGGGTGCTCGAACTGGCTGTGGCGGCGCTGTTGGTGGTGAGCCTCGCGCCGACCGCGGTGCAGGTGAACGAGTACTGGGGCGCGCACTGCTCGTTCTTCCGGGCGGGGTTGTCCTCGGGCGTGGCCACGAAGGTCGTGGACGGGCAGTGCGTCGGCTACAGCGACAACGCACGCCAGGTCTTCGGCGAGAACGAACGTCTGCGGCAGGCGCAGTTGCTGGTGTTCGCGGAGAACGCCAAGGCCGAGGAACTGCACCGCGCCAACCCGGGACGCGCGTACGTGAGCCTGGTGTACCTGGCGGGGCTGACGAACAACGAGCACTCGCCGGCGACCGCCCACGCCGTCGCCGAGGAGCTGGAAGGCGTGGTGATCCGGCAGCGTGAGCAGAACGACCCGTCGTCGAGCGTGAAGCCGCTGCTGCGGGTGGTCGTGGCCAACGGCGGGACCGGGATGTCGGCCGCGGACGTGGTGACCCGGGACATGCTGGTCCCGTTGATCGAGGGCGATCCGCGGATCCTCGGGGTGCTCGGGTTCGACCGGAGCGTCGCGCAGACCGAGCAGGCGATCGCGGAGCTGGGTGCGCACGGGATTTCCGCGCTGGGCACGACGTTGACGGCGGTGGGGCTGGCGGAGCGGTCGCCGCTGTACTTCCAGTTGGTGCCGGACAACACCCAGCAGGCCGAGTTGCTGGCCGGGTACGCGCGGTACGTGGGTGCGCCGAAGGTGACGATCTACCACCCGCCGCTGGATCCGGGGAACAGTTATGTGAGCACGCTGGTCGAGGTGGTGCGGCAGCGGTTGGCCGGGATCGAGGTGGCGAGCCAGGGCTGGACCACGAGTGTCGGGGCGTTGCCGTCGCTGTGCCGGGATTCGGCCGATCGGAGCAGCGAAATCGTGTTCTACGCGGGGCGGGAGACCGAGTTCGGTGATTTCCTGCGCACGGTGCGGAGCAATTGTGCCGAGCCGCGGAAACTGTCGCGAATCGTCGCCGACGACGCGGTGTCGCGGTTCGTGGCGCACGCGCCGGACCGGAATCGCAGCGAGCTGAACGGGATTCCCGTCTCCTACGTCGGGATGGGCAGCCCGGTGGTGCTCGGCGGGCAGGCGTGCGTGGACGGACGGCCCGGGGCGCTGCCCGGTGGAGGGCCCGCGCTGGACGCGTTCTGCGCCGGCTACGCCGATCTGTTGCGGGACTTGCGGAAGCTGCCCCCGGAGGAGGCGCCGACGACGCCGTGGGCCGGGGAGCGGGTGGGCGGCCTCTACGACGCGGCCGGGTTCTTCCTGGACGCGGCCCGGCGGTTGCCGCTCCTCGGGGGTGGCGCTTCGGGCGCTTCCGTTGCGGTGGCCCCGAACCGGGCGGCGGTGGCGCAGCAGTTCCGCGAGATGACCTTCCAGGGCGCGACCGGGGAGATCAGTTTCGCGAGGTCCCGGATCGCGAACGACCGGAGCCTGGCAATCCTGACGATCGCCAACATCTCCCGGCTCGACGGCCCGGACGGGGTGCCCACGTGCGCATACCTGGTGGGCAAGCTGTACAGCGAAAACGAGCCCCGCGAGGCGAATGGGTGCCCGGTGGCGAGGTGAGGGGTTCTTTTCCGGGGGTAGCTCGGGTTGGGGCGGATTGCTCGGGTTGGGGCGGGGTGCTCGGGTTGGCGGGGTCGAGTTGGCGAGTGGCGGGCTGCTCGGTTGGCGGGGTGCTCGATTGGCCCGGTGCTCGGGCTGGCGGGGTACTCGGAAACGGGTCGCCTGCGGGGTGCTCGGGTTGGGGCGGGGTGCTCGGTTGGCCGGTTGAGCGCGGTGTCCGGCGGGCGGGATGACGGCGAGGTACTGACTTGGCCGGATGGCTCGATGCTCGCTCGGCGGGATGAGGGCGCGGCGCTCGGCTGGCCGGCTGGCGGGGTGCTCGGTTGGCCGGGTGCCCCGGCCGGCGGGGTGCTCGATTGGCGGCGTGCGCGCGTTTCTCTGGTTGGCGGTTCCCCGGGCCGGTGCGTCGCCCTGGTTGGCGGGTTACACGGATGTGCTCCAGCGGGCACGGCTCGGGACCCTGCGCGGTGTCCGGCGGCCACTCGCAGCCGTACCAAAGGAACACTCGCGCGAGAACACCACTCACACGAGATGGCCACCGGTAGCCGCATCAATGGGCCAACCGCGCGAATACGCCTCCCCGGAAAACAAGAACGGCGCGCCCCACCAGGGACGCGCCGTCAGGGAACGCAGCAGACTCAGCGCTCGGAGATCGCGGTGTACTCGCGCTCCTTCTCGCCGATGTAGATCTGCCTCGGGCGGCCGATCTTCGTCTGCGGGTCGTTGATCATCTCGCGCCAGTGCGCGATCCAGCCGGGCAGCCGGCCGAGCGCGAACAGCACCGTGAAGAACTGCGTCGGGAACCCGAGCGCGCGGTAGATCAACCCGGTGTAGAAGTCGACGTTCGGGTAGAGCTTGCGCTCGATGAAGTAGTCGTCCGAGAGCGCGGTCTCCTCGAGGCGCTTCGCGATGTCCAGGAGCTCGTCGTTCGGCGCGAGCTTGCCCAGGATCTGGTCCGCGGTGCGCTTGATGATCTTGGCGCGCGGGTCGTAGTTCTTGTACACCCGGTGGCCGAAGCCCATCAGGCGCACGCCCTTTTCCTTGTTCTTCACGCGGTTGACGAAGTTCGCCACGTCACCGCCCTCGGCCTTGATGCCGTTCAGCATCTCCAGCACCGCACTGTTGGCGCCACCGTGCAGCGGCCCGAACAGCGCCATGATCCCGGCCGAAATGCTCGCGAACAGGTTGGCCTCGGACGAACCGACCAGCCGCACCGTCGACGTGGAGCAGTTCTGCTCGTGGTCGGCGTGCAGGATGAACAGCAGGTCCAGCGCCTTGGCGACCTCTGGGTCGACCTCGTACGGCTCGGCGGGCAGGCCGAACGTCATCCGCAGGAAGTTCTCCACCAGGCCCAGCGAGTTGTCCGGGTACAGGAACGGCTGGCCGATGGACTTCTTGTAGGCGTACGCCGCCAGCGTCGGCACCTTGGCCAGCAGCCGGACGGTGGACAGCTCCACGTTCGGTTCGTCGAACGGGTTGAGCGAGTCCTGGTAGAAGGTGGACAGCGCGGACACCGCGGAGGACAGCACCGGCATCGGGTGCGCGTCACGCGGGAAGCCGTCGAAGAAGCGCTTGAGGTCCTCGTGCAGCAGGGTGTGCCGGTTGATCTTCTGGGTGAAGTCGTCCAGCTGCGCCTGGGTCGGCAGGTTGCCGTAGATCAGCAGGTAGGAGACCTCGAGGAAGCTGGAGCGCTCGGCCAGCTGCTCGATGGGGTAGCCGCGGTAGCGGAGGATCCCGGCGTCACCGTCGATGTAGGTGATGGCCGAGGAACACGACCCGGTGTTGACGAACCCCGGGTCGTACGTGATGTACCCGGTCGACGCCAGCAGCTTCCCCAGCTCGATGCCGGGAGCACCCTCGACGGCATTGACAACCTTCAGCTCGTGCTCGCCAGTCGGTAGGCGCAGCGATACGGTGCCGCCACCGGTCGCCGCAGTCGCGTCGGACATGCAGGTCGTCCCTCTCACGGTCACACGGGCCGGCAGCTCCTGCAGGTCACACAGGCAGCTTCGTGAACGCGCGTGACCGGAAATCGTCCGCGCACACCGCCCCGCTGGGGTATTAATTCTCCCATTACGCTAGTCGAACAACGGGCCTTCGCGCAGCCATTGTGTTACCTAGAGCAAACCGTTGGGATCAGGTTCACACCATCTCGGCCGCGGTGGGCGGCTCGGCGCCACTCCGCGAGACGGTGATGGACGCAGCCCTGGCCGCGAAAGTCAAGGCCTCGCGCCAGCCGGACTCACCCAGATCCGTGAGCGTGCCCACATTCCGATCGTGCAGCCACGACAACAGCGCGCCCTGCACCGTGTCGCCGGCGCCGATCGTGTCCACCAGCTGCGCGGGCGCGGACGGTACCGAAACGGTCACGGATCCGGTGTGGACGGCCAGACCGTCGCCGCCGCGGGTCAGGACGACGGCGTCGACCCCGGCGTCCAGCCACGACTTGATCGCCGCGTCCAGCCCGGCGGCGCCGGCCAGCCACTCGCCGTCGTCGTCGGACAGCTTCAGCAGGCGCACGTCCGGCAGCCACGAGGTGAACCGGCGGCGGTAGGCGTCGGCGTCGGCGATGAGGTCGGCCCGGATGTTCGGGTCCAGCGCGGTCAGCACCCCGCGGGCGGCTTCGCGGCGCAGCACCGTCTCGTAACTGGTGGCGCCGGGCTCCAGGACCATGCCGAGCGTGCCCAGGCACAGCACGGTGACGTCCTCGGGCAGCGGGCCCGGGTCGGCGACGAGCCGGTCGGCCGTGCCCTCGGTGTAGAAGGTGTAGCTCGCCGACCCGTTCGGCGCGAGCGCCACCACGGCGAGGGTCGTGTTCTCCGGACCCTCCTGCACCATCGATATGTCGACGTTCGACGCCGTCAGCCGGTCCCGCAGGGCCTGGCCGAAGCGGTCGGTCGAGATCCGGGACAGGAACGCGGTCGGCGTGCCGAGCCGCCCGGCCGCGAGGGCCACGTTGTACGGGCCGCCGCCGAGGCGCGGCACCAGGGACGTCAGGCCGTCGTTCGTCTTCTCGGCACCCGGCACCAGGTCGACCAGCGCCTCACCACCCACCACGATCACGGGCGAGATGCTAGCCCGCCGAGCAACAGTTCGGACAACGCCGTGAAGGCCTCCGCGTCCGACACCCCGGTCCGCGAGCCGACCACCCCGGTCTGGATCGCCTCGACGAGCACCGCGGCCATCTCCGCGATGAGCGTCGCGTGCACGTCCCGGAACACCCCGTCCGCGACGCCCTTGGCGATGAACGACCGGATCTTCGCCGCCGCGGCCCTGCTGTTCAGCTCGTAGGCCGCGCGCGCCGGGGCGAAGTCGTTGATGTCCCGCATGAACGCCGGGGACGCCCGGTTCAGGTACTCGGCGATGCCGCTGAGGTAGACGCCGATGATCTCGCGCGCGTCCTCGATGCCGGCGGTCCGCTCGTCGAGCAGGTCGGCGGCGCCCTTGAAGTAGTGCGCCACGACGCGGACGGCGAGCTGTTCCTTGCTCGGCGCCAGCGCGTACAGCGTCGACTTCGAGCAGTGCGTCTTCGCGGCCAGGTCGTCGAGCGTGAAGTGGACGAAGCCCTCGACCAGGAACAACTCCTCCAGCTCGGCGAGCAGCGCCCGCTGCCGGGCGGTCAGCGCCTTGCCGCCCGGGGGTCGTAGCGCCTCGCGACTGGTCATCGGACCACCGTATGTGCTGTACTGGAGACGATTACAGAGTACTGTTCTGAGTACACCCCCGGAGGCGAAGATGCCGGTCGACCGCCTGCTCCCCGGCCGCGAGTACGAGGACCTGCTCGCGCTGGCGACGGAACTGGCCCGCGACGAGCTCAAGCCGCTCGCCGCCGAGTACGAGGAGGCCGAGCGCTTCCCGCGCGAGCAGTTCCGGCTGCTCGGCAAGTCGGGCCTGCTCGGGCTGCCGTACTCCGAGCGCTGGGGCGGCGGCGAGGTGCCGTACGAGGTGTACCTGCAGGTCCTGGAGGAGATCGCGGCCGCGTGGATGTCGGTCGGCGTCGGGCTGTCCGTGCACACGATGTCCTGCTACGCGCTGGCCCACTACGGCACCGACGAGCAGCGCGACCGGTGGCTGCCGGACATGCTCGAGGGGCAGCTGCTGGGTGCGTACGCGCTGTCGGAGTCGCACGCCGGGTCCGACGCGGCGGCGCTGTCGACTCGGGCGCGGCTGGACGGTGACCAGTACGTCGTCAACGGCACGAAGGCGTGGATCACGCACGGCGGCGAGGCCGACTTCTACACGACGATGGTGCGCACCGGCGAGTCCGAGATCTCGTGCCTGCTGGTGGACGGCCGCACGCCGGGCCTGTCCGCGGCGCCGCCGGAGCGGAAGATGGGGCTCACCGGGTCGACCACCGCGCAGATGATCTTCGCCGACGCGCGGGTGGACACCGACCGGCTGATCGGCCCGGCGGGCGCCGGGATGCGCATCGCGCTGTCCTCATTGGACTCCGGACGACTCGGGATCGCCGCCTGCGCGGTGGGTCTGGCGCAGGCGGCGCTCGACGAGGCCGTCGCGTACGCGAAGGGGCGCACCCAGTTCGGCAAGCCGATCATCGACTTCCAGGGGCTGGAGTTCCTGCTCGCCGACATGGCCGCCGCGGTCGACTCGGCGCGCGCGACGTACCTGGACGCGGCGCGGCGGCGCGACCGCGGGATGCCGTTCGGCCGCCAGGCGTCGGTCGCGAAGCTGATCGCGACCGACGCGGCGATGAAGGTGACCACCGACGCCGTCCAGGTCCTCGGCGGCGCCGGCTACACGCGGGACTTCCCGGTGGAGCGCTACATGCGAGAGGCGAAGGTGCCGCAGATTTTCGAGGGCACCAACCAGATCCAGCGCATGGTGATCGCGCGGCACCTGAAGCGCGCCTGAGCCGATGCGGCGCCGCTGCGTGTGTGACTCGGGCGGCTGAACGCAGACCTCGCGCGGCGGAGCGCGGGACTCGCGCGGCCCTCGCGGGCGTGAGTTCCGCGAGGGCGGGGCGCGGCGAGCGTGAGCCATCGCGGCGCCGCTGAGCACGGGACTCGCGTGGCGGATCGTGGGACTCGCGAGACCCGCGAGTCCCACCTTCGAGGGCGCGGCGCCCGCGGGACCTACTCCGCGTAGCGGCGCGGCGTCACCACGCCTTCGCCGCTGGTGTCGTCGAAGCGGTAGACCTCCCGGCCGCGCACGAAGACCCGCATGGCACGGTTCATCACGTCCAGCGGGTCGCCCGACCACAGCACGATGTCGGCGTCCAGGCCCGGCTTCAGCGAGCCGATCCGGTCGTCCAGCGACAGCATCGCCGCCGGGTTGACCGTCAGCGCCCGCAGCGCGGTCTCCGGGTCCAGCCCGTCCTTCACGGCGAGCGCGGCCTGGTAGACGAGGAAGTTGATCGGCACCACCGGGTGATCGGTGGTGATCGCGATCTTCACCCCGGCCCGCGCGAGGATGCCGGCCGACCGCAGCGTCCGGTTCCGCAGCTCGACCTTCGACCGCGTGGTGAACAGCGGCCCGAGGATCACCGGGACGTCCTTCTCCGCCAGCACATCGGCGATCAGGTGCCCCTCGGTGCCGTGGTTGACCACCAGCTTGTAGCCGAACTCCTCGGCGAGCCGGATCGCGGTCACGATGTCGTCGGCGCGGTGGGTGTGCTGGTCCCAGTACAGCTCGCCGTCGAGGACCTTCGCCAGGGTTTCCAGCGTCAGGTCGACGTCGAACGGCTTGCCCTCGGCCCGCGCGTGGTCGCGCTGCGCCGCGTAGTTGCGGGCCTTCGTGAACGCCTCGCGGATGATCGCCGCGACACCGAGCCTGGTCGACGGCGTCTGGTTCTTGTCGCCGTACACGCGCTTCGGGTTCTCGCCCAGCGCGCTCTTCACGCTGACCGCCTCGTCGAAGACCATGTCGAGCGCGGTGCGGCCCCACGTCTTCACCGCGACGGTCTGCCCGCCGATCGGGTTGCCGGAACCGGGCTTGATCACCACGCTGGTGACCCCACCGGAGAGGGCGTCGTCGAAGCCGATCTCGAACGGGTCGATGCCGTCGATCGCCCGGAAGCGGGCGCCGTTCGGGTCGGTCATCTCGTTCGTGTCGTTGCCGGCCCAGCCCTCGCCCTCCTCGTGCACGCCGAGGTGGGTGTGAGCGTCGACGAACCCGGGCAGCACCCAGGTGCCCGACGCGTCCACCAGCTCCGCGTCCTCCGGGACGTCGACCTCCGCGGCCGTGCCGACCGCGGTGATCCTGCCGTTCTCGACCAGGACCGTGCCGCCGTCGATCGGGTCACCCTCGACCGGCACCACGTATCCGCCAACAATCGCCTTCACCATGGTCAGCCACGCTAACGGAACCGCTTCTCCAGGTGCACGAGGTGGTAGTGCGCCTCGGGGGTTCGTCCGGTTTCGACGTATCCCAGCCGGGCGTACAGCCGCAGCGGGCCTTCGCTGAGCTCGCCCGTGAACAGCCGCAGCACCCGCACCTCCGGCGGCAGCCGGTCCTCGGCGGCCCTCATCAGCGCCGAGCCGAGTCCCGCGCCCTGGCGATCGGGCGCGACGACCAGCCGGCCGACCTCGCCCACCTCGCCCCGCAGACGGATCCGGACACTCGCGACCAACCGCCCCGACTCGCGGATGCCCCACGTGACCACGCCGGGATCAGTCAGCACGGCACGCAGCTCGTCGAGGGTCTCGACCAGCGGCGGCAGGTCGAGGCTCCGGTGCGCCCGCGCCTCGGTGACGAACGCGGCGCGCTGCAGGGTCAGCAGCTCGCCCGCGTCCGCTGTGCCAAGTCTGACCGGATCAGCCATGGACGCGGATGCCCCAGCTGCCGGTCCACGAGCCGCCCGGCTCCAGCTCGATCAGGTCGGTGCCGGAGTTCAGCGCGTCGGCCGGGCAGGTCATCGGCTCGATCGCGACGGCGCGGCCGCGGCCGACCAGGTCGGTGGGCGTGAACACCTGCACCCAGCCGAAGTCCGGCCCGGCCCACACGTCGACGCTGCGCTCGCCGTGGGACAGCACGTGGTGGAACCGGCCGTCCTCGGCCGCGACGAGACCGCCGAACGCGGTGTCCAGGTCGACCTCGGCGAGAACCCGGCCCTCGCGGAAGTCGTACTCGGTGCCCGCGGTGTCCTGCTCGTCGCCGTAGGGCAGCTGCTGGTCACCCACGTAGGGGCGCACTCGGGTCGCCGGCAGGGTCAGCGTCAGCTCGTCGGTCGGCACGTCGCCGATGCGGAAGTACGGGTGCGCGCCGACGCCGACCCCGATGGCGGATTCGCCCTCGTTGCGGATCTCGTGGGTGACGGTCAGCTCGCGCGGCGCCAGGTCGTAGGTGATCCGGGCCTGCAGCGGCACCGGCCACCCGGGCTGCTTCCCGACCTCGATCTCGAACGTGATCGACGATTCGGCGTGCTCGACGAGCGTCCACTCGCGGTGCCGGGTCAGGCCGTGGATCGCGTTGCCGCGGGCCTCCTCGGTGACCTCCAGCTGCTGCTCCTCGCCCTGGTAGGTCCAGCGCGCGGCCTTGGTCCGGTTGGGCCACGGCAGCAGGATCTGCCCGGCGCCCTTCGGCGGGTGCTCGTCCTCGGCGAAGGTCTCCAGGTAGGGCACGCCGCTGATCTCGAACGCCCGCAGGCCCGCACCGATCTCGGTGAGGACGACGCGCGCGTTGCCGCGGGTGATCTCGAACTGCTGTCCCGTGGGGTTGGCCATGCGACGAACATAGCGCCCGAAGAACTAACTAGACCGGTCGTCATAGTTTGGGCTACGGTGATCGTCATGGTCCGCAGAACCGACACCCGCAACCGCATGGTCGCCTCGGCCGCGGAGCTGTTCCACACGCAGGGCTACCACGCGACCGGGCTGAACCAGCTGGTCAGCGCCGGTAGCGCGCCGAAGGGCTCGCTCTACTTCCACTTCCCCGGCGGCAAGGAGCAGCTGGCCGCCGAGGCGGTCGCGTTCTCCAGCGAGAACATGGCAGCCCTGCTGCGCGCGACGCTCGACTCCGCGCCGGACGCCGCGACGGCCATCACGCGGGTGATCGACGCGCTGGGCCGCAACCTCGTCGGCTCCGGCTACCGGTCCGGCTGTCCGATCGCGACGGTCGCGCTCGACGCCGGCGACAGCGAACCGATCCGCCAGGCGTGCACGGACGGGTACACGTCCTGGCACGCCGTCATCACCGAGTACCTCGCGGGACAGGGCATCGCGGCCCAGAAGGCGGCGACGCTGGCGACCATCGCGCTCAGCGCCATCGAGGGCGCCCTGCTCCTGGCCAAGACCCAGCACGACCTCGCGCCGCTGCACGCCGTCGGCGAGCACCTGCGCGCCACCTTCGAACGGGAGCTGCCTTGAAGGTCCACCACCTCAACTGCGGAACCATGCGCCCGCTCGGCGGCCGCCTTATCGACGGCCGCGGCGGGTTCCTGCACCGCGCCGAGCTGGTCTGCCACTGCCTGCTCGTCGACACCGGCGCCGAGCTGGTGCTGATCGAGACCGGCGTGGGGTCGCCGGCCGTCGACCGCGCCGCCGAGTGGCTGGGCGCGAATTTCGTGCGCATGGTCGGCATGCGGACGTCGGTGGCGGAGACCGCCGCCGAGCAGGTCCGGCGGCTCGGCTACGACGTCGAGGACGTCCGGCACATCGTCCTGACGCACCTCGACCTCGACCACGCGGGCGGGCTGGTCGACTTCCCGCACGCCACCGTGCACGTCTACGCCGAGGAACTGCGGGCCCTGCAATCACCGCGCGACGCGAAGGAACGCCTGCGGTACAAGCAGGTCCACTTCGCGCACGGTCCACAGTGGAGCAGCTACGCGGACACCGGCGAGGAGTGGTTCGGCTTCGGCGCGGTGCGCGAGCTGAAGGGGCTGCCGCCGGAGATCCTGCTGGTCCCGCTCGGCGGGCACACGCGCGGGCACGCCGGGGTGGCGGTGGACACCGGCGACGGCTGGCTGCTGCACGCCGGTGACGCGTTCTTCCACCACGGCCAGATCGACCCGGCCCGCCCGCACGCCACCCCGGGCCTCGCGTGGTTCGAGGCCCGGGTGGAGACCGTGTCCGGCGCGCGGCGGGAGAACCACCGGCGGTTGCGCGAACTGGTGCGCGACCACGGCGACGAGGTCACGGTGCTGTCGGCGCACGATCCTTGGTTCCTGAAGCACGCATCGCGAACCAGTTGACCACCCACAGCAGGAGGCCGACGCCGAGCAGGATCGCCGCGATCACGTAGTCCCGCGCCGGCCGGCCGGACAGCGGGCTCACCAGGTACAGGCAGAACACCGCGGCCAGCGCCGGGATGATGGTGGGTGCGCGGAAGTGCGGGTGGTCCACCTTCTCCCGGCGCAGCACCAGCACGGCGATGTTGACGATGGCGAACACCAGCAGCAGCAACAGCGCCGTCGTGCCGCCGAGCACCCCGATGTCCACGGTGGACACCAGCACGATCGCGATGAGGCTGGTGAACAAGATCGACACCCACGGCGTGCGGCGCAGCGGGTGCACCGTGCCGAGCACCTTCGGGATGATCCGCTCGTTCGACATGCCGTAGAGCAGGCGGCTGGCCATCAGCATGTTGATCAGGGCCGAGTTGATGACCGCGAACAGGCCGATCGCGGAGAACACCTCGCGCGGGAAGCCGGGCGCGCCGACGTCGAGCACCTTCAGCAGGGCGTTGCTCTTCGCGGCGGACAGCTCATCCGCCGGCACCAGCAGGGAGGAGGTCAGCGACACCAGCACGTAGATGGTGGCCGCGACGACCATGCCCCACAGCATCGCCTTCGGGAAGATGCGCACCGGGTCGCGGCACTCCTCGGCCATGTTGACCGAGTCCTCGAACCCGACCATCGCGAAGAACGCCAGCGAGGTCGCCGAGGTGATGGCGACGAGCGCGGTCTGGTCGGCGGTGTCGATCTCGACGAGGCGGCCGGCGTCGCCGGAGCCGTTGAGCACCGCCCACACACCGACACCGATGATGATCAGCAGGCCGGACACCTCGATGCAGGTGAGCACCAGGTTCGTCTTCACCGACTCGCTCACGCCGCGGAAGTTGATGGCGGCGAGCCCGACGATGAACAGCGGCGCGATCAGCCAGCCAGGGAGGTCGACGAACTCCTTCAGGTAGGTGTTGGCGAACGCGATCGCGGCCGAGGACGCGGACGTGATGCCCGAGCACATCACCGCGAACGCGACCATGAACGTCAGGAACGGGATGCGGAAGGCGCGGTTGGTGTAGAGCGCGGCGCCCGCCGCTTTCGGGTACTTCCCGACGAGTTCGAGGTAGCTGAACGCGGTCATGAACGCGACCACGAAGGCCAGCAGGAAGGGCAGCCACAGCGCGCCGCCGACGCGTCCGGCCACCTGCCCGGTCAGGGCGTAGACGCCGGTGCCGATGATGTCCCCGACCACGAAGAACAGCAGGAGCTTCGGGCCGATGACCCGTTTGAGGGCCGGTTCCTGAGTAGCGTTCACCTCAGTCATGCCCGAGAAGTGTGCCCCAATCCGGATTGCCCGGCCACGCTTTCGGGGTAATGCCCGCCGTTTGGATCAACGCTGGGGGGTAACACCGGTGCGTCGACGGCTTTCGAAGGGGCACCGCCGAATGGCCGAGCGCCCGCGCGCCGCGCCCGCGGGGGGCCGGAGGACGATCCCGACGTCCTCCGGCCCCGGTGGCACGCGTGACCGGCCGGGCACCGGGTAACCGGAACCGTGGACGGTTACCTGGCGATCTACCTCAACGACCAGCTCGCGCTCGGCATCGGCTGGCGTGAACTTGCCCGGCGGGCCGCGGGCAACAACCGCGGCACCGAAGTGGGTGACGCACTCGCGCACGTGGCGACGGAGATCGCCGAGGACGTGGACACCTTCCGGTCGATCATGGACCAGCTCGGCGTGCGCCAGAACCCGCTCAAGACGGCCGCGGTGTTCGGGGCCGAGCGGCTCGCCCGCCTCAAACTTAACGGGCGGCTGCTGGCGTACTCACCGCTGAGCCGCTTCCTGGAACTGGAAGTGCTGACCATGGGGATCGACGGGAAGAAGCAGCTGTGGACGACGCTGCGGGACCTGGCCGGGCTCGCCGACCGGGTCCCTGGAGTCGATTTCGACGCGTTGATCGAACGGGCCGCGGGGCAGCGTTCGCTGCTGGAGCCGCACCGCGTCCAGGCGGGGACAGAAGCGTTCAGGGCCGGGTGATCACGCCGAAGTCCACTCCGGACGGATCGGTGATGGTCGCGATGCGGCCGTACACGAAGTCCTCCGGTTCGGTGGACTTCCCGCCCGCCGCGAGCGCCCGCGCGATCGTCTCGTCGGTGTCGGCCACCTCGAACGTCGTCGCCCACCTGGAGTCGGCGGGGCCGGGCACGCCCATGATCCCGCCGACTTCGTGCCCGTCGGGGCGGCGGAGGAACGTGAAGTCCAGCTCGGGCAGGTCGGCGTTGCGGTCCAGCGTGAAGCCGAACACCTGCGGGTAGAAGGCGCGGGCGTGCTCTGGCCGCGCGGTGGTCAGGTCGTTGCGGACGAGCGAGCCGGGCTCGTTGACCACCTGGCAGCCGGGCAGCTCTCGCCCCTGCCACAACCCGAACCGCGCGCCGACCGGGTCCACCGCCAGCGCGATCCGGGCGCGGTCGCCGAATTCGGCGGGACCCTCGACGACCTGCCCGCCCGCGGCGCGCACCCGCTTCGCGGTGGCGTCGCAGTCGGCGGTCGCGAGGTACGTCGTCCAGGCCGGGGCGCCTTCGGCGAACCCGGCGGCCACGCGGTCGCCCAGCAGGAACAGGTCGTCGCGCGTGGTCCACCCGAACACGGCGCGGTAGAACGCCGTGGCGCGCGGGAGGTCGGGGGCGGTGAGGGCCATCCAGGTCGGGGTGCCCTCGGGCTGGTTGGTGTCGACGGAGCTCATACCGCGAACGGTAGGAGCCGAGCAGGTCAGTTCCCGTCCTACTTCGCGACCGCCGCGGCCCGGTAGCGCCAGAACGCCGGCAGCAGCGCGACGGCGATCGCGATGAACACGATGACCAGCACCCCGCCACCGGTCGCGGCGGCGGCCGTGCCGACCGCGGCCGCCGTCCAGCCGTGCGTGAGGTCGGCGATCCGGGGCCCGCCCGCGACGACGACCGTGAACGCGCCCTGCATGCGGCCGCGCATCTCGTCGGTCGCGGCCATCACCAGGATCGCCTGCCGGTAGATCGCGCTGACCATGTCCGCCGCGCCGGCCAGGCACAGGAACACCACGGCGAGCCACAGCGAGCTCGACAGCCCGAACCCGACGATGGCCAGGCCCCAGGCGCAGATCGCGATCGTGACGGCGACGCCCTGCCTGCGGACGCGACCGAGCCAGCCGGAGAACAGCCCGATGACCACCGAGCCGATCGGGATCGCCGCGTACAGCCAGCCCAGGGCGAGTCCACCGCCGGGCGGGTCGCCGAACGTGCGCTCGGCCATCTCCGGGAACAACGCGCGCGGCATGCCGGCGACCATGGCGATGATGTCCACGACGAACGAGGCGAGCAGGACCTTCTGGGTGCCCATGTAGCGGAAGCCGTCGAGGACGTCTTTCAGCCCGGCGGCCCGGACAGTGCCGGACAGCGGGGGCAGCGGGGGCAGCCGCCAGACCGCGTACAGCGCGATGACCAGGGCGATCGTGTCGATGAGGTAGAGCGTGGGCAGGCCGATCACCGGCATCAGGGCGCCGGCGGCCATCGGCCCGAACACCATGCCGAACGTGTTGACGGTTCCGGACAGCGCGGCCGCCGCGGGCAGCAGTTCCGGTTCGATCAGCCGGGCCACGATCGCGCTGCGGGTCGGCATGTTGATCGCGAAGAACGCCTGGTTGAACGCGAGGAGCACGAAGACGAGCCACACCGAGCCGACGTCGAAGAACGCCTGCGCCCAGAGCAGGGCGGACACGACGGCGATGCCGGTGTTGCCGACGATGAGCAGCTTCCGGCGGTCGACGGTGTCGGCGATCGCGCCGCCCCACAGCCCGAAGACGAGCAGCGGAACCAGCGCGACGATGCCGGTCAGGCCGACGTACCCGGACGAGCCGGTGAGGTCGAAGACCTGCTTCGGCACGGCGACGGTGGTGAGCTGGCTGCCGATCGCGGTGATCGCGGTGCCGGTGAACAGGCGCCGGAAGGCGGGTGTGCGCAGCGGCCGCACGTCCACAACGACCGATTTCAGCAGTTTGCGCTTCTTACCCCGTTGTGACCCCGCCTCGACACTCACAACCGACCAGTTTAGCCGCGCTAACTAAACAGCGCTGGTGATTTAGCTCGCCGGCAGCAGGGCAGGAACGCAGAACTCGCGGCGGCGAGATCCGCGGTCGGCACGGGTCAGGGGGCGACGCGCTCGATGTGCCACCCATCCTGGGTGCGCACGTACCGGAGCCGGTCGTGCAGCCGGTTCTGCTGCCCCTGCCAGAACTCGACGATCTCGGGCCGGATGCGCCACCCGCCCCAGTGCGGCGGCAGCGGCACCTCCTCGACGTCGCCGAAGCGGCGCTCGATCGAGGACAGTGCGACGTCCAGGTCCCGGCGGCTCGTGACGACCTTCGACTGCGGCGACGCCCAGGCCCCGAGCTGCGAGCCGCGCGGGCGCTGCTTCCAGTACTCGGCGGTCTCCTTGACGTTGACCTTCTCCACCTCACCGCGCACGGTCACCTGCCGCTGCAGCGCGTACCAGGGGAAGGTCGCCGACGCGTACCGGGTCACGGTCAGGTCGTGGCTCTTCTTCGAGGTGTAGTTCGTGTAGAACACGACACCGCGCTCGTCGAGGCCCTTGCAGAGCACGGTGCGGGAGGACGGTCGACCTTCGGCGTCGGCGGTCGCCAGCACCATGGCGTTGGCTTCGGCGACCCCGGCGGCGATGGCCTCGTTCAGCCAGTCCTGCAGCTGCTCGGTCCAGCTGCCGGCCAGGTCGGCCTCGTCCAGCGCCTTGCCGTCGTAGGCCACCCGCATGCCGGGAAGGCGTACCGCAACGTCGTCGATGTTTTCGACCTCTGGCATGTGCCAACCTCCGACCCGCTTACTCACCCGTAACAGCTCACGTTAGGGCCTGGGGGGCCACTCCGAAAGCCAGCGAACGGTGACACCTGCCACGGCCCAGCAGCTCCTCGGCGGTGACCGCGTCCGGGGCGAGCGCGGTGATCAGGTGCCCCGCGACGGGCAGCGGCGTCACCGCCCACCAGTCACCGCTCGACGGCTCCACCACCTCGTCGCCGACCAGCAGCTCGGTCGCCAGCACGCGGCGCCCGGCGAGGGCGGCGGCGCTGGCGTCCAGGGCCGGGTCGCCGACGGTGAGGGTCTGGTCCAGCACCGGCCTGCCGCCCGAGGTGACGCGCTGCGACGTGGTGAGCCGTCCGGGTGCTTCACCCGCGCGGCCGAGGACCAGCACCTCGCGCGTGCGGAAACGTGCGGTCCCGTCCAATGTCGCGACCAGCTCCGCGGTGTGCCGGGCCCGCGCGGTCACCACGGTCGGCTCCGGCAGGTACGCGAGCGACCCACCGGCGCCGACCTCGACCCGCACGGACGACCTGCTGGCCGCCGCGGCAGGTCCGGGCAGCGCGAGCGTCGCGGCGACGCCGGACAGCCGCAGGTCCGCGCCCGGCCCGACGCAGACCTCCAGCACCAGCTCGTCCCCGCCCAGCGGGGAGGTCGCCGAGTTGACCAGGTGGACCTGGGCCGCCGGCCCGGACGTCCGTCGCGGCACCAGGGTCAGCGGCGCCATCGACTTCAGCTCCCGCAGCACCGTCCGCCCGCCGGCGACCTCGGCCACGAGCCGGGCGTGCGCCTTCACCCGGCGAGCTGCTTGCGCACCCAGGCCGCCACGTCGGGCGCGTCCGGCGTGCGCACCAGCGACTGGGTGATCACCGGCAGCTCCCCGCGCATGCGGTGGGCGTCGGAGGTCATCACGTCCATGTCGGCGTTGACCAGGTGGGCGATGTCGATCTTGTTGATCACCAGCAGGTCGGCCGTCGTGACGCCCGGTCCGCCCTTGCGCGGCACCTTGTCCCCGCCCGCAACGTCGACCACGAAGATCTGGCTGTCCGCCAGGCCGCGGCTGAACACCGCGGTCAGGTTGTCCCCGCCGCTTTCGATGATCACCAGCTCCAGGCCGGGGAACCGCTCCTCCAGCCGTTCCACCGCGTCCAGGTTGGCGGTGATGTCGTCGCGGATCGCGGTGTGCGGGCAGGCGCCGGTCTGCACGGCCTCGATGCGCTCGGGGTCGAGCACCCCGGCCTTGCGCAGGAAGTCGGCGTCCTCGGTGGTGTAAATGTCGTTGGTCACGACGGCGAGGTCGATCTCGTCCCCGAGCGCCCGGCACAGCGCGGCGGTCAGCGCGGTCTTGCCGCTGCCGACCGGCCCGCCGATGCCGATGCGGAAGGCCCGGCCGCGGGACGGCGGCGCCTCGTAGCGGTCGGGTTCGGTGGCCGTCGGGTCGAAGTTGACCGGGTGCACGTGGCCGTGCCCGTGTCCGTGTTCAGCTGGCAAAGAGACGCACCTCTTCCTGGTGGTGGCGCAGGTGTGCTTCGGCGAGCAGGTCCAGCGCCGGTGATCCCGGGGACGGCAGCCGCGCCGGGTCGGTCCCGGCGCAGCCGGCCGCCTTGTCCGCCACGGCTTCCAGGTCGGGCGCGAGCGCCGCGACCACCGCGTTCACCGCGAACGGGTCGAACCCCAGCAGCCGGACCGCCGCGCTCGCCGGCCCGCTGACTGCGAGGTAGGCGACGGTCAGCGCCGCGTCCCGCGGCGTGCCCCCGGAGACGCCGGTGAGCGCGCCGGTGATGATCGGGTGGTGCGGGCGCGGGGTGGCGGCCAGCAGCTCGTCGATCACCGGGGACGGCCAGGCGATGCGACCGGCGCGCGCGGTGCCGCGGCCCTGGGCGCGTGAGGCCGCGCGCTGGGCCGGGGACGGCGTGCGGGCGTCGAGCTCCTCGTCCAGCCGCGTCCACTGCCTGCACCCGACGGACGCGGCGGCGAAGGCGGCGGCGAGGTACCCGGCCGTCCACAAGCGACCGTGCAGGAAGCCCGGCAGGTCGCGCACCTCGCGGATCAGGCCGCGCGCCACGGCTTCCTCCAGCCCGCCGGAGTGCACGTGGCCGCCGCCCGGGAACCGGGAGTCGGCAAGCAGGATCGCGGAGATGCCCATCAGAACAGGAAGTACCGCTGGGCCATGGGCAGTTCGGCGACCGGCTGCGGCTCGATCAGCTCGCCGTCCACGTGCACGGCGAAGCTGTCCGCGTCGACCTGGATGTCCGGCAGCGCGTCGTTGAGCACCATGTCGTCCTTCGTCACCCGCCGCACGTTCTTCACCGGCACCAGCGCGCGGGTCACCGGAAGTTCGGTGCCGAGCGCCTCCGGCGCGACGAAGTACAGGCTGCTCGCGGCGGCCACGGACGGCGCGGCGCCGAACATGGGCCGCGCGAGCACCGGCTGCGGCGTCGGGATGGACGCGTTGGCGTCGCCCATCGCGGCCCACGCGACGAACCCGCCCTTCAACACCACGTGCGGCTTGACGCCGAAGAACTTGGGCTCCCACAGCACCAGGTCGGCGAGCTTGCCGACCTCGACCGAACCGATCTCGCCGTCCATCCCGTGCGCGATGGCCGGGTTGATCGTGTATTTGGCGACATAGCGACGCGCCCGCAGGTTGTCCGCCGCACCGTCGCCGGGCAGCGCGCCGCGGCGGCGTTTCATCACGTGCGCGGTCTGCCAGGTGCGGATGATCACCTCGCCGATCCGGCCCATCGCCTGCGAGTCCGAGCTCATCATCGAGATCGCGCCGAGGTCGTGCAGCACGTCCTCGGCCGCGATGGTGCTCGGCCGGATGCGGCTCTCGGCGAAGGCCAGGTCCTCCGGCACCGACGGGTTGAGGTGGTGGCACACCATGAGCATGTCGAGGTGCTCGTCGAGGGTGTTGACCGTGTGCGGGCGTGTCGGGTTGGTCGACGACGGCAGGAAGTTCGGCAGGCCGGCGACCTTGATGATGTCCGGCGCGTGCCCGCCGCCCGCGCCCTCGGTGTGGTAGGCGTTGATCGACCGGCCGGCCACCGCGTCCACAGTGGACTCCAGGAACCCGGCCTCGTTGAGCGTGTCGGTGTGGATCGCCACCTGCACACCGGATTCGTCGGCCACGGACAGGCAGGCGTCGATCGCGGCCGGCGTGGTGCCCCAGTCCTCGTGCAGCTTGAACCCGCCGGCGCCGGCCGCGAGCTGCTCCCGCAGCGCTTCCGGCCGGACGGTGTTTCCCTTGCCCAGCAACAGGACGTTGACCGGCTGGCCGTCCATCGCCTGCAACATCCGGGCCAGGTTCCACGGCCCCGGCGTGACCGTGGTGGCCTTGGTGCCCTCCGACGGGCCGGTGCCGCCGCCGACGAGCGTGGTCAGGCCGGAGGCCAGCGCGGTGTCGACGAGCTGCGGGCAGATGAAGTGGACGTGGCAGTCGACGCCACCCGCGGTGAGGATCTTCCCGTTGCCGGACAGGACCTCCGTGGCCGGGCCGATCACCAGGTCCGGGTCGACGCCGTCCATGGTGTCCGGGTTGCCCGCCTTGCCGATGCCGACGATCCGGCCGTCGCGCACACCCACGTCGGCCTTGACCACGCCCCAGTGGTCGAGCACGACGGCGCCGGTGATGACCAGGTCCGGCGCGCCCTCGGCGCGGGTCGCCATGCCCTGGCCCATCGACTCGCGGATCACCTTGCCGCCGCCGAAGAGCACCTCGTCGCCGGAGCCGGCGCCCATGCTGCGGTCCTCGGTGACCTCAATGAGCAGATCGGTGTCGGCCAGCCGGATCCGGTCTCCGGTCGTGGGCCCGAACAGCTCGGCGTAGCGCTCGCGGTCGATGCTGGTCACTCGGCGTCCTTCCGCAGGCCCGGCACCACGCCGCGGCCGGCCAGCGGCACCAGGCCGACCTCGCGCTCGACGCCCGGCTCGAAGCGGACGGAGGTGCCGGCGGGGATGTCCAGGCGGTGACCGCGCGCGGCCGCCCGGTCGAATTCGAGCGCCGGGTTCGTCACCGCGAAGTGGTAGTGCGAGCCGACCTGCACCGGACGGTCACCGGTGTTGCTCACCCGCAATCGCACGCGTGGGCGACCCGGGTTCAGCTCCACGGGTGATTCCGCCGGGATGATCTCTCCTGGACGCACTCGGTGCTCCTCAGACGATCGGGTCGTGCACGGTGACGAGCTTCGTGCCGTCCGGGAAGGTGGCTTCGACCTGGACCGAGTCGACCATCTCGGGCACGCCGTCGAGCACCTGCTCCCGGGACAGCACGGACCGGCCGCTGGACATCAGCTCGGCGACCGTGCGGCCGTCGCGGGCGCCCTCCAGGACGTGGTCGGTGATGAGCGCGACGGCTTCCGGGTAGTTCAGGCGCACGCCGCGCTCCAGCCGCTTCCGCGCCACGTCGGCGGCGACGTGGACCAGCAACTTGTCGCGCTCCTGGGGGTTCAGGTGCATGGGCTCAGGTCTATCACCGCGTGGACGGCGACACGCAGACGCGAAACACAGGATTTACGTGCGAACGGCCCATCCGGCTGAATCGTTCTCGTAATCGTGACCGAAACCACCGCATTCTTCGATTGCCCCTACGCCGTTCGAGGGGCATGGTGTGGTCACCGTGCGACGAGGCGCCCCCGAGCGCGTCACGCGCGCGTAACAACTCCATGTCGGGGAAGAATGCGCAGCGAAAGGTTTCACCAGTGACTACCTCAGCGCCCGTTGCGAACAGCACTGAACCGGACGACGGGTTCAAGCCCGGTCTGGAAGGCGTGGTCGCCTTCCGCACCCAGATCGCCGAGCCGGACCGCAACGGCGGCGCGCTGCGCTACCGGGGCGTGGACATCGAAGACCTGGCAGGCAAGGTCAGCTTCGGCGACGTGTGGGGCCTGCTGGTCGACGGCCACTTCGGCAACGGCCTGCCGCCCGCCGAGCCGTTCCCGATCCCGGTGCACACCGGCGACGTCCGGGTCGACGCGCAGGCCGCGCTCGCGATGGTCGCGCCGATCTGGGGTTTCCGGCCGCTGCTGGACATCAGCGACGAGGAGGCGCGGGACAACCTCGCGCGCGCCTCGGTGATGGCGCTGTCGTACGTGGCGCAGTCCGCGCGTGGCGTCGGGGTGCCCGCCGTGCCGCAGTCCGCGGTCGACGCGGGGCAGACGATCACCGAGCGGTTCATGATCCGCTGGCGCGGCGAGCCGGACCCGGCGCACGTCAAGGCCGTCGACGCGTACTGGGTGTCGGCGGCAGAGCACGGCCTCAACGCCTCGACGTTCACTGCGCGCGTGATCGCTTCGACGGGCGCCGACGTCGCGGCCGCGTTGTCCGGCGCGATCGGCGCGATGTCCGGCCCGCTGCACGGCGGCGCGCCCGCGCGGGTGCTGCCGATGATCGAGGCGGTCGAGAAGGAAGGCGACGCGCGCAAGGTGGTCAAGGGGATCCTCGACCGCAAGGAGCGCCTGATGGGCTTCGGGCACCGGGTGTACCGGGCGGAGGATCCGCGGGCCCGCGTGCTGCGGCGGACGTGCCGCGAGCTGGGCGCCGCGCGGTACGAGGTGGCCGAGGCGCTGGAGCAGGCCGCGCTGGCCGAGCTGCGCGAGCGGCGCCCGGACCGCGCGATCGAGACGAACGTCGAGTTCTGGGCGGCGGTCATTCTGGACTTCGCGCAGGTCCCGACGCACATGATGCCGGCCATGTTCACCTCGGCGCGCACCGCGGGCTGGGCGGCGCACATCCTGGAGCAGAAGCAGACCGGCCGGCTCGTCCGCCCGTCGGCGAGCTACGTCGGCCCCGGCCCGCGCTCGCCGGAGGAGGTCGAGGGCTGGTCGGCGGTCAAGCCGCTGTAGTCCGTCGCGGAAGGCCCCGGGATCACTGCGGTTCCGGGGCCTTTTCGCCGCGCGCCGTCACCGCGCGCAGCACCGGGCGAACCAGGACCGCGCCGGCCAGGAGGATCACGGCCGCGCCGAGGCAGGCCGCGCGCCAGCCGGAGCCGGTGCCGTAGAGCAGGCCCGCGGTGAAGGCGCCGATGGTGGCGCCGAGCAGCGCCGCGCTCTCGTAGATGCCCATCGCCCGGCCGAGGCTCACCCCCGCGGCCTCGGCCACGATCTCCTGCTCGACGGGGATCGCCGCGGCGAACGCGGCCGCCGACAGCACCCACATCCCGGCCAGTACCACCGGGTTCGGCGCGAACGACAGTCCTGCGGCGAAGACCGCGCTGCACCCCATCGCCAGCGACAGCACCGTCGTGCGGCCCAGCCGTCCGGTCACCTTGTGCAGGTACTCCGGCAGTGTCGTGTAGACGATGAACCCGGGCAGGAACACCCCGGCGATCTCGCCCAGCTCCAGGTGGTGCCCGCGCTGCAGGTGCATGAGCAGCAACAGGGCCACGCCCGCTTCGGCGAGCGCGGTGATCACCACGAGCAGCAGCATCGGCCGCAACCGCCTGCCCAGCTGCCCGAACCCCTGCCCGGTCGTCCGCGGCGCGGCCGGACCCGTCGGCGCGAGCATCACCACCGCCGCGACGGCGCAAGCGGCCGCGCCGAGCCAGAACACGCCGCGGTAGTCGATGCGCGGCACCAGGGACATGGCGGCGACGAAGGCGATCCACGTGCCGCCGCCCTCGGCGGAGAACAGTTTGCTGAACGCGGCTTTGTCGCTGTCGAGCCCTTCGCCGACACGGGCGCGCAGCGCCACCCAGAAGACCGCCCCGCCCGCGCCGCCGAGCACCGCGGCCGCGAAAGCCGGACCCAGCCCCGGAGTGACCGCGTACCCGGCGAACGACAGTCCATAGAGGACAGCGCCGATGGCGGCCAGCCGTCCGCGGTCGAAGCGGTCGGCCAGCGCCCCCGCGAGCGGCCGCACCACGAACGACACCAGGGTCTCCAGCGCCGTCAGCGCCCCCACCCCGGCCGCGCTCGCGCCCAGCGCACTGCCCGCCCACAAGGGCAGGAAGAAGTCCAGGACCTCGACCGGCCCGCGCGTCAAGGCCGCGGCCAGCTCGTTCTGACTCGCGCGGCGTTTCCCCTGCGCCATCGCAACCCCCAGGTTTTGAAGATACGATCGTATCTTAACGCACGGGGTCAAGCGATTTCGGCGACTCCGTCGATCTCGACGATCAGTCCTTGCGACTGCCGGCCGCGGCGAAGATCGCCACGAGGTACGTCAGCACCTGGCGCACCTGGGCGTCGAAGTCGGCCGGATTTCGTGCGTGGCCGGGTCGAGCGGCCCCTGTCCGGAGGTGAAGACCGTGTCGGTGTGGATTCTCTCGATCATGCGCGCCATCCCGCCGAACCTAGGATGACAACCGTGCCCAAGATCGTGGACCGCGAGCAGCGCCGCCGGGAGATCGCGGAAGCCGTGCTCCGGCTGATCGCCAGGGAGGGCATCGAAGCGGTCAGCGTGCGCACCGTCGCCACCGAGGCCGGGCTCTCCGCGGGCGCCGTGCAGAAGTACTTCGCCACCCGCGACGAGCTGTTCCGCTTCGCGTTCGACCTCACCGACGAGTACATCGAGCAGCGCTGGATGCGCGTCCCGCACGGCCACCTGCTCACCATGCTGCGCGCGCTCGTCGCCGAGGCCCTGCCGCTGGACGACCAGCGCCGCGCCGAGGTCATCGTCGTCCTCGCGTTCGCGGCGCGCGCCGCCGTCCTCCCGGAGTGGGCCGACCACCTGCGCGAGGGCTACGAGTTCATGCGCGCGCAGACCGCCGACTTCCTCGGTCAGGCCCAGCGACACGGGCACGTCCGCGACGACCTGGACGCGGGGAAGCTCGCCGACGTCGTCGTCGCCCTCACCGACGGCTTCGCCCAGCACCTGCTGCAGGCCCCGCCCGGGTCGGAGCTGCACCGCCGCCTGCTCGGCTCGCTCGAGTTCGCCCTCACGGAGCTGCTCGCGCCCCGCGCGGCAGAATGACGGCATGCTGCCCAGCACCGAGTTCGCCCTGCTCCGCCGCCTGTCCCTGGAACAGGTGAACGGCCGCGCGCCGTCGATGGTCGCCGCCGTCGTCCGCGACGGCGAGGTCGCCTGGTGGGGCGCGCGTGGCTCCGTCGACGGCGCCGCGCCCGACGACGACACCCAGTACCGCCTCGGCTCGATCACCAAGTCGATCGTCGCCGCGCTCGTGATGCGGCTGCGCGACGAGGGCCGTCTCGACCTCAACGACCCGCTGGACAAGCACGTGCCTGGCACGAGCTTCGGCGCCTCCACCGTCGGGCAGCTGCTCTCGCACACCGGCGGACTGACGTCGGAGTCCCCCGGCTCCTGGTGGGAGCGCAGCGAGGGCGGCGACTGGGCCAGCCTCGAGGCGAGCCTCGCCCGGGACGCGCTGAAGAACCGCCCCGGCAGCCGGTTCCACTACTCCAACGTCGGCTACGGCGTGCTCGGCGAGCTGATCGCCCGCCACCGCGGCACCGACTGGCTGACCGCGCTGAACCGCGAGGTCCTCGAACCGCTGGGCATGTCGCGCACGACGCCGCACCCCACCGGCAAGCACGCTCGCGGCTGGGCGGTGCACCCGTTCGCCGACCTGCTGCTGCCCGAGCCCAGCCCGGACGCCGGCGCGATGGCCCCGGCCGGGCAGCTGTGGTCGACGGTCCGCGACCTGGCCCGCTGGACCGCGTTCGTCGGCGGCGACAGCGCGGACGTGCTCAGCCCGGACACCGTCGCCGAGATGCGCGCGGTCGCCACGGTCGACGACGCCGACACCTGGACCTCCGGGTACGGCCTCGGCCTGCAGGTCCTGCGCCACCAGGGCAGGCGGTTGGCCGGGCACACCGGCTCGATGCCCGGGTTCCTCGCCTGCACGCTGGTCGACGAGGTCACCGGCACCGGCGCGCTGACCCTCGCCAACACCACCTCCGGCCCGGCGATCCTCGGACTGGCGGTCGACCTGATCTCGATCGCCGACGAGCAGGAGCCGAACCTGCCCGAGGAGTGGCGCCCGTCCGAGGTGGACCGGTCGCTGCTCACCCTCACCGGCCTGTGGCACTGGGGCCCGACGCCCTACCACCTGCGGCTGATCCCGGGCGGCATGCTGAGCCTCGCCCCGGTCAGTGGCATGGGCCGCGCGTCCCGGTTCCGCCCGGTCGCGCCGGACGAGTGGCTCGGGCTGGACGGCTACTACGCGGGCGAGACGCTGCGCGTCGGCCGCGACGCCGACGGCATGCCGCGGCACCTGGACCTGGCGACGTTCGTCTTCACGCGCACGCCGTACGACCCGGCCGCGCCCGTCCCCGGCGGCGTCGACCCGGAGGGCTGGCGTACCGCATAGTGGGACCCGCCACCGCCGTCACGCGGCGGAAACGCGACCTGCGAGACTGGGTCCATGACCGATGAGCTGACCATTCCGGCTGAACTGAAGCCCTCCGACGGGCGCTTCGGCTGCGGACCGTCCAAGGTCCGGGCGGAGCAGCTGGCGAACCTCGCTTCCGAGGGCGCCGCCTACATGGGCACCTCCCACCGGCAGAAGCCGGTGAAGTCCCTCGTCGGACGGGTGCGCTCCGGTCTGTCCCAGCTCTTCTCCCTGCCCGACGGCTACGAGGTCGTGCTCGGCAACGGCGGCACCACCGCGTTCTGGGACGCGGCCGCGTTCGGTCTGGTGAACGAGCGTGCGCAGCACTTCACCTACGGCGAGTTCTCGTCGAAGTTCGCCAAGGTGACCTCGGACGCGCCGTTCCTGGGCGACTCGATCGTCGTCAAGGCCGAGCCGGGCAGCGCCCCGGAGATCGCCTACGAGCAGGGCGCGGACCTGGTCGGCTGGGCGCACAACGAGACCTCGACCGGTGTCGCGGTGCCGGTGCGCCGCCCCGCGGGCAGCGAGGGCGCGCTCGTCGCGATCGACGCCACCTCGGGCGCAGGCGGCCTGCCGGTCAAGGCCGAGGACTTCGACGTCTACTACTTCGCGCCGCAGAAGTGCTTCGCCTCCGACGGCGGCCTGTGGCTGGCGCTGATGTCGCCGGCGGCCATCGAGCGGGTCGAGAAAATCGGCTCCAGCGGCCGGTGGATCCCCGAGTTCCTGTCGCTGACCACGGCACTGGACAACTCGCGCAAGGACCAGACGTACAACACCCCGGCGGTGGCGACGCTGTTCCTGCTGGCCGACCAGATCGAGTGGATGCTGTCCAACGGCGGGCTCGACTGGGCGGTGTCGCGCACGCAGGACTCCTCGACGCGGCTGTACGAGTGGGCCGAGGAGACCAGCTACACCGTGCCGTTCGTGAAGGACCCGTCGCTGCGCTCGCAGGTCGTGGGCACCATCGACTTCGTGGACGAGGTCGACGCGGCGCAGGTCGCCAAGGTGCTGCGGGCCAACGGCATCGTCGACGTCGAGCCGTACCGCAAGCTGGGCCGCAACCAGCTACGCGTCGGCATGTTCCCCGCGATCGAGCCGGGCGACGTCACGGCGCTGACCAGCTGCATCGAGTGGGTCGTCGAGCGGCTTGGCGACTAGTCCCAGCACCAGGAGCAGCAGGACGCCGGTGAGGACGTAGCTCTCCGCAAGTGGCCAGACGCTCCGGTGGTCCCACAGCGGGCTGACCACGAACACCACTGTCGCGAGGGCGGCGGTTCCGAGCACCAGCGGCCGGAACCGCCGCCCTCGCCACGTCAGGACCCCGATCACCGGCGCCGCCCACACCCAGTGGTGGGTCCAGGACACCGGTGAGACCAGCAGCGCGCCGACCGCGCACGCCAGCAACGCGACCACAGCGTCGGCGCGCCGCATCACCAGCGCGGTGACGACGAGGGTGACGGCCACCGCGACCAGCCAGGCCCAGGTCGGCGCGCCGAGCCGGGCGAGCAGGCCGTGCAGCGACTGGTTGCCGATGTAGCCGGGGTCGCCGACCCGCTCGCCCTGGAAGACCAGTTTCGTCCAGTACGTGACCGAGGCCTGCGGCGCGATCGCCCACGCCAGGAGCGCGCAGGCGGCGAACGTCGCGACCGCTCGCCCGGCGGCCCGGAAGTCCTTGCGCAGCAAGAAGAACAGCACGAACGCGGCCGGGGTCAGCTTGACCGCGGCGGCGAGGCCGACCAGGAATCCGCGGCGGCGGACCGGGGCGAGCGCGTCGACCGCCACGAGCAGCACGAGCAGCAGGTTGATCTGCCCGAACCCGAGTGTGGCGCGCACCGGCTCGCTGAACAACGCCACCGCCTGGACGATCAGCGCGGCGCCGCCGAACACGTGCAGCCGCCGGTCGTACCGGGAAAAGCACAACGCGAGCACGGCGCCGAGCGCGACGACGGACACGACGGTGATCCCGACGAGCGCGACATCGGGCGGAATCACCAGCAACGGCGCGAAAACGAACGCGGCGAACGGCGGATAGGTGAACGGCAGGAGTGTTCCGTTCCGCGTAGGCGGCAATGGGCCGTACGGGTCACCGCGGTCGAAGAACGCCTGCGCGCCGAGCCGGTAGACGTCCAGATCCAGGCCGTCCAACCGCTTCCAGGCCAGCAGGATCCCGACCAGCACGACTTCGATCGCCACTCCCGTGGCCAGCACCCTCCGCCCCACCGCGCAATACTCGCGGATCCTGATCACCGGGGTCCCGTCCGGGTGGCCGAACGGGTGGAATTGCTGCAAGATCAACCAAAAAGTGTCGGCGCGCCTGCCCCGTCAAGCGGACGCGCCGACCTACCGTGAACACCCGAAGGTGAAGTCAGGAGGAAGCGGATGCGGACGCTGAGAGTGGTCGGGCTGCACGAGGACGGTAAGTCCATCGTGTGCGAAGACCCAGCGCGGCGCGAGCGTTTCCTCCTGCCCGCCGATGAGAAGCTGCGCGCGGCCGTCCGGGGCGACGTGCCGAGGCTCGGGCAGATCGAAATCGAGACGGAGAGCCAGATGCGACCACGCGAGATCCAGGCCCGGATCCGGGCCGGCGAGTCGGTGCAACAGGTCGCGGACGCCGCCGGGGTTTCGGTGGAACGGGTGGAGCGGTTCGCGTACCCGGTGCTGCTGGAGCGGTCGCGCACCGCCGAGCTGGCGCAGTCGGCGCACCCGGTGCGCGAGGACGGCCCGGACGTGCGGACGCTCGGCGAGATCGTGGCGTACGCGTTCGGCGTGCGGGGGCAGGACTACTCGCAGGCGTCGTGGGACGCCTGGCGCGGCGACGACGGCCGGTGGATCGTGGCGCTCCGGTGGACCGCGGGCCGCTCCGACAACGCCGCGCACTGGCAGTTCTCGGCCGGCGCGCACGGCGGGACGGTCACGGCGCTGGACGAGCACGCCGAGGACCTGCTGGACCCGCACCGCACGCCGCGGACGCTGCGGGCGGTGGGCGCGGAGGCCGAGCCGCTGCCGGAGCCCGAGCCCGAGCCGGCGGACGAGCAGCCCACGCTCGACATCGACGCCCACCCCGACCCGACGGCAGCCAAGCCGAAGCCGAAGAAGAAGGCCCACCCAGCCGTCCCAGCCTGGGAAGACGTCCTACTGGGAGTCCGCAGCCAGCGCGGCTGACAGCCACGGGGTTGGCGCGAGTTTCCGCAACTCGGGCGAGTTCCGGCTAGCATCGGACACGTGACATTCGAGCGGATCACCGTGGACGCTGACCTGATGGGGGGGCAGCCGTGCATCCGTGGCCTACGGATACCCGTGGCCACGGTGATCGCCATGCTTGCCGACGGCATGACCGTGGACGAGATCGTCACCGAGTTGCCCGACCTCACGCCTGGTGACGTCGTGGAGGCGCTGCGGTTCGCCGCCGAAGCAGTACGGGAACGTGAGCTGCCCCTGAGGCACACCGCGTGAGGTTCCTCGTCGACAACAATCTGTCGCCTGCGGTTGCCAAGCTCCTCACCGACGCCGGACACGAGGCTGTCCACCTGCGGGAGTACGGTCTGCAGGCCGCTCCGGACCCGGTCGTGCTGGCCCGTGCCCGCGACGAAGACCGGATCCTGATCTCGGCGGACACCGACTTCGGCACCCTCCTCGCCCGGGAGCACGCCGACCGTCCATCGGTGCTGCTCGTTCGCCGTCTCGTCGGTCGACGAGCTGCCGATCAGGCAACCGTCATCATCGCCAACCTTCCGACGGTCGAGGACGATCTGGCGAGCGGTGCAGTCGTCGTGCTCGCCGACGACTGGCTCCGCGTGCGTCGTCTCCCCTTACTGCCCTGACCGACTGCGCGGAACCGGCCCCACATCAGACCGCCGCCCCGGCAACAGCGACGCATGCCGCTGCCCCGGCCCCTCCCCATAACGCGAAGCCAGCCAATCCGCCACGACCCCGGTCCCCGCCGCGTAAACACCCTTGTGCGCCAGGTCCACGACGAGCTCCCGCCGCGGCCAGGTCCACGGCGGCGCCCCCACTCCGGTCGCGTTCTCCAGCGTCTGGTCGTTCGTCAGCCGCACCGCCCAGAACATGGCCGACGCCCACGGGCCGCGCAGCCCGGCCGTCGCCATCACGCCCCGCAGCGCCCCCAGCAGCGCGCCCTGCCCGAAGTGCATCGCCAGGTTCACCGACCGCCGCCTGCCGTCCGGCAGTCCGAGCAGCCGTGCGAGGGTCCGCCCCGGCACGTGCGAGTCCGGCCGTCCGGTGAACCGCTGCTCGACCTTCTCCGCCGCCGTCATCACGAGCACGCCCGCCAGTCCGGCGACCGCGCCCTGCGCTACCGCTCGTCCCCACATGCGGGCACGTCTACCCGCGCCGGGCGAATCGAACCACCGCCACGGGGTACTGGGAGCTAGTGAAACGAATCCTCACCGCCGCCGAGTCCCTCCGCGCCGTCGACCCCGCCACCTCCGCCGCGGCCCGCGGCCTGCGCAAGGTGATCGGCCGCGGCGCCGCCGACCGCCTGCTCCGGGGCGCCTGGCTCGGCCACCCCGTGCACCCGCTGCTGGTCACGTTGCCGATCGGGGCGTGGCTGTCCTCGGCGGTGCTCGACCTGACCGGCCAGCCCGAAGCCGCCCGGCGCCTGGTCACGATCGGACTGGCCGCGACCCCGCCGACGGTCCTCACCGGCCTCGCCGAGTTCTCCGGACTGGACACCGCACAGCGCCGCGTCGGGGCGATCCACGCCGTCGCCAACACCCTCGCCGCGGGGTGCTTCCTCGCGGCGAACCGCTCCAGCCGCCGCACCGCCCGCTTCTGGGCCGCGGCCGGCCTGGTCACGCTCAGCGCCGGCGGCGCGCTCGGCGGGCACCTGTCCTACGCGCAGGGCGCCGGCGTTGGCCGCTGGTCATCCCTCCAGCCGGACGGCCAGTGACCCCGGCACCACCCCCGGGTCCGTCAGAACACGACGGCCAGCACGCCGAACCAGGACAGCACGACCCCGGCCGCCGCGCCCAGCGCGACCCACCGGATGATCGGCAGCTTCCGCGCCAGCCACAGCGACGGCGCGATTCCGGCGGTGACCACGACCGCCGCGACCAGCACCAGCCAGCCCGCGGTCTCCGCCGCCAGCGCGATCGCGAGCGCCATCATCGCGACGATCACCACCGCCGCCACGAACCCGGCAACCACCAGCCCGGTCGCCCACGGCGTCGGCTCGTCCCCGACCCCGGCGAACAGCCGCGGCGGCTCCTCGGCGCGCGGTGGCGGCGGCACGACCACCTGCTCCCCGGTCACCGGGTCCACGTAGTGCACCGGCGTGCCCATCACCCCGGCGACGCGCGAAGCCAGCTGCTGCCCGCGCCGGGACACCACGGTCGCGGCCTCGCTCGGGTCGTTCGCCGACCGCCGCAGCGCCGCGGCGACCTGTGCCCACTCGTGCAGCGCGTCGGCCAGTTCGACACCCAGCGCGAGGCTGTGGGGGTCGATCTCGCGCGTGTACACGTCACCGTGCCCCTTGAGCACGGCGCGGTCGCCGCGGACCCGCAATTCCACGCATGCACCTTTCCGGCCGTCGCGCCAGGACGTCGTCAATTTACCGCTGCGGCGAGCTCGTAGAAGGCCACCGCCGCGGCAGTGGCCACGTTGAGCGAATCGACGCCTTCGCTCATCGGGATCCGCACCGCGACGTCGGCGCTGTCCAGCGCTTCCGCGGTCAGGCCGGGCCCCTCGGAGCCGAGCAGCAGGGCCGTCCGGCCACCGTCGGCGGCCACCTCGCGCAGCGTCCGCGAGTCGGCGCGCGGCGTCAGCGCCGCCACCCGGAACCCCGCCGCCCGCACCCGCTCCAGCCCGGACGGCCACGGCGTCAGGGAGGCGAACGGCACCCGCAGCACGTTGCCCATCGACACCCGCACGCTCCGCCGGTACAGCGGGTCCGCGCAGCCGGTACCGAGCAGCACCCCGTCGACCCCGAGCGCGGCCGCGTTGCGGAACAGGGCGCCGATGTTCTCGTGATCGCCGACGCCCTCCAGCACGGCAACCACCCGCGACCGCGCGAGGATCTCGTCCGCGTCCGGCTGGGGCGCGCGGTCGGCCACCGCGAGCACGCCCCGGTTGAGGTGGAACCCGACGACCTTCGCCATCACCTCGGCCGACGTGACGTACGCCGGCACCGGCACGTCCGCCAGGTCGGGCGCGAGTTCTTCGATCCGCCGCTCGACGCCCAGCAGGGCCCGCGGCGGGTACGCTGACGCGAGCAGGCGCCGGACCACCACGGTGCCCTCGGCGATCACCAGGCCGCGCCCGCCGGGCCGGTCCGGTCGCCGGTCCGCCGTGGAGAGGTCCCGGAAGTCGTCGAGCCTGGGATCACCCTCGTCTTCGGTTCGCACGATCTGCGCCACGGCATGAAGTCTGCGGCTTCGGGGTAGATCCTCCGTCGTCGGGGTGGGTGCTCCGAACGTCATGCGTACCACTGGGCCGAACGGAGCAGCAGGGGCCGCGGTGGGGCGCGTCGCAGCGGAGCCACCGTTTTGGCCGATGACCCCGCGACGATCGCTGTGCGACCGTTGTCGGCCGGGGTGCCGCGGCGATCACCACAGCCGCGGCCGAGGACAAGAGCAGGGATGGCATGGGCAAGGACGTGTCGGCGGAAACCTTCAGCCCCCGGGACCGGGCGCGGTACCGGCACAAGCTCCAGCGGTGCCTGGACACCCTGGCCAGGATGCTCGCCGACGACAGCTTCTCGTTCCCGCGAAGACACATCGGGCTCGAGGTCGAACTGAACCTGGTGGACGACCGGCTGCGGCCGTCCATGTCGAACAGCGCCGTGCTGGAGGCGCTGGACGACGAGTCCTTCACCACGGAACTGTCGCAGCACAACATCGAGCTGAACGTGCCGCCGCGCCCGCTCGCCGGGAAGTCCGCGATCGAGCTGGAGCACGACCTGGTCGGCTACCTGGGCGAGGCCGACCGGAACGCGACGGCCGCGGGCGCGCGGCTGGCCGTGATCGGCATCCTGCCGACACTGGCGCAGGACCACTTCGACCAGAAGTGGATCACCAACAACACCCGCTACACGCTGCTCAACGACCAGATCTTCGCCGCCCGCGGGGAGAACATGACGCTGTCCATGGACGGCGCCCCGCTCGGCGGGCACAACCCGGAGCGGTTGCGCGCCTACTCCGAGTCCATCCTGCCCGAGGCCGCGTGCACGTCGGTGCAGTTGCACGTGCAGGTGGCGCCGGAGGAATTCGCCACGCACTGGAACGCCGCGCAGTGCCTGGCGGGTGTGCAGGTGGCGGTCGGCGCGAACTCGCCGTTCCTGCTGGGCAAGGCGCTGTGGCACGAGACCCGCATCCCGCTGTTCCTGCAGGCCACCGACACGCGCCCGGAGGAGCTGCGCAACCAGGGCGTGCGGCCGCGGGTGTGGTTCGGCGAGCGGTGGATCACCTCGATCTTCGACCTGTTCGAGGAGAACGTCCGCTACTTCCCCGGTCTGCTGCCGGAGACCGACAGCGAGGACCCGCTGGACACGCTGGAGTCCGGGCAGGCGCCGAAGCTCACGGAACTGATGCTGCACAACGGAACCGTGTGGCGCTGGAACCGCCCGGTGTACGACGTGGTGGACGGCAAACCGCACCTGCGCGTGGAGAACCGCGTGCTGCCCGCGGGCCCGACCGTGCTCGACATGATGGCCAACGCGGCATTCTTCTACGGCGCGCAGCGGGCGCTCGCCGAGGCGGAACGTCCGGTGTGGACACAGATGTCGTTCCAGGCGGCGGAGGAGAACCTGTACGCCGGTGCGCGCAACGGGTTCGACGCGCAGCTCTACTGGCCCGGCCAGGGCTGGGTGCCGCCGGACGAGCTGGTGCTGCGCGTGCTGCTGCCGCTCGCGGTCGAGGGGCTGCGCAGCGCGGACGTGTCCGAAGCGGCCATCGACCGCTACCTCGGCGTCATCGAGCAGCGCTGCCTTACCCGCCGCAACGGCGCGTGGTGGCAGCGGGCGGTGGTCACCGGGGCGGAGGACCGCGGCGCCGACCGCGAGACCGCGTTGACCACCATGCTCGGGCGCTACCTGGAACTGAGCCGGAGCGGCGAGGCCGTGCACACCTGGCCCGTGGACACTCCGTGATCAACCGGGCTCTCTTCGGGTCAATCCGGCCTTGTTAGGGTAGCCTAAGTGACCGAAGTCGCTTACAGTGCCACTCATGGCGGCTCCCCTCGCGGTTGACTCGGACCTGACCCAGACCCCGTTCTCGACCACCCTGAGGGAGTCGACACGGCGGGCGCACGACCGGGCGCACCACTCCCGGTACATGCGGGACCTGTTCAACGGCGACCTGGACCTGACCGAGTACGCCCGGCTGGTGGCCCAGTACTGGTTCATCTACCAGGCGATCGAGGAGGCCGCGGACGCGATGCGCCGCGACCCGGTCGGCGGCCGGTTCGTGTTCGACGAGCTGCGCCGGGTGCCCGCGCTGGCGGCCGACCTGGAGTTCCTCTACGGCGAGCAGTGGCGGGACCGCGTCACGCCGGTCCCGGCGACCGAGGACTACGTGCGCCGCATTCGGTCGGTCGCCTTCGACTGGGCAGGCGGCTACGTGGCCCACCACTACACGCGCTACCTCGGCGACCTCGCCGGCGGACAGGCGGTGCGCAAGCTGCTGGCCAAGGCCCACGGCGTCGAGGGGCCGGGCGCGCTGTTCTACCACTTCGACGACATCGACAACGTCCCGGCGTTCCGGAAGCGGTACAAGGCGCTGCTCGACGACACCCCGTGGACCGGGGCCGAGCGCGACCGGATCGTCACCGAGACACTGGTGGCGTTCGAGTTCAACATCGCGGTGCTCGACGACCTGGCCCAGTGATCATCGGCACACCCCGTTGACCTCCATCTAGCTGGAGATTGCAGGGTTGGGACATGACCGGTTCCCGCAGTGCGGACAGCGGCTCCCCAGTTAGCTTCCCGCGCGCGCGAGGACTAGGTTTTGATACCGCAAGGGACTCTGCGTCAGACAAGAAGGAGGGCTGATGGCCCGCTACGAGCTTCCTGACCTCGACTACGACTACGGCGCGCTCGCCCCGCACATCTCGGGTCAGATCAACGAGCTGCACCACAGCAAGCACCACGCGACCTACGTCAAGGGTGCCAACGACACCCTGGACAAGCTCGCGGAGGCTCGGGACAAGGGCGACTTCGGCTCGATCGTCGGCCTGGAGACCACGCTGGCGTTCAACCTGGCCGGGCACGCCAACCACGTGGTGTGGTGGAAGATCCTGTCCCCCGAAGGCGGCGACAAGCCGACCGGCGAGCTGGCCTCGGCGATCGACGAGGCGTTCGGCTCGTTCGACAAGTTCCAGGCGCAGTTCAACGCCGTCGCCACGACGATCCAGGGCAACGGCTGGGCCGCCCTGTCGTGGGACCCGATCGGCAAGACGCTGATCACGCAGCAGCTGCGCGACCACCACAACAACCTGATCCTGCCGACCGTGCCGATCCTGCTGGTCGACGTGTGGGAGCACGCCTTCTACCTCGACTACAAGAACGTCAAGGCGGACTACGTCAAGGCGCTGTGGAACGTCTACAACTGGGGCGAGATCAGCAAGCGCTTCGACAACGCCGTCTCCGGCGGCAACGGCCTGCTCCTCTGAGCGAGCCTGATCGAGGGGTCCTTCCGCGCACCCGCGCGGACAGGGCCCTTCTTTTTTCCGCTTGACCTCGACCACAGTGGAGGGTGCAGGCTGGCTGCCATGGATGTCGACGCGTACCTGGCCCGCATCGGAGCCGGCCGTCCCGCCGCCCCCACCCCGGCGGCGCTGCGGGAGCTGCACGAAGCCCACCTGCTGGCGGTTCCGTTCGAGAACCTCAGCGTGCACCTGCCCGAGCGGATCGTGCTGGACGAGGACGCGTTGTTCGACAAGGTCGTCCGGCGCCGCCGCGGCGGGTTCTGCTACGAGCTCAACGGCCTCTTCGCGGCCCTCCTGCGCGAGCTGGGCTTCCCGGTGACCCTGCTGGGCGGGCGCGTGTTCGGCGGCGGGCAGTGGGGCCGGCCGCTGGAGCACCTGGCGCTGCGGGTCGACCTGGACGAGCCGTGGCTGGCCGACGTGGGCTTCGGCCGCTTCGCCCGCCACCCGCTGCGGCTGACGGCGTGCGAGCCGCAGACCGACCCCGAGGGCGAGTTCCTGGTGGTGGACGCGCCGGACGGGGACATCGAGGTGCGGCTGAACGGCGAGCCGGCCTACCGGCTGGAGAAGCGGCCGCGGCAGCTGTCCGACTTCGGCCCGACCTGCTGGTGGCAGGCCACCTCGCCGGAATCGCACTTCACGCAGAACGTGCTGAGCACGATCTCGACGCCGTCCGGGCGGGTCACCCTGGCGAGCGACAAGCTGATCGAGACGGTCGACGGCAAGAGGGTCGAGCGCGAGCTGAGCGACACCGAGAAGGTCGAGGCATACCGGGTGCACTTCGGGATCGACATGAACGAAGCCCCGGTGCTGGGATCCTTCCCGGCACCGGGGCTCCGCCCGTTCCCGAACTGACTGCCGCTCCCACCACGAAGCGGACAAGCATTAGGTTAGCCTAACTTCACCAACCCCCGCAAGGGGGCGGTTCCGGGGGATCGTCCGTTCACCCGTCGGTGTGATCGCGGCGGACGATCGCCCGCTCCAGCAGCCCGTGGAGCGCGCGCTGCTCACCGGCGTCGAGAGCGGCGAGCGGCGAGTCGCGCACGAGGAGGTCGAGGAGCTTGCCGCGCAGCTCCTCGCCCTTCGCGGTGAGGACCAGCTGACGGGCGCGGCGGTCGGTGGGGTGCGGCCGGCGCTCGACCAGCTCCAGCTTCTCCAGCTTGTCCACGACGAAGGTGGCGTTGGACGGCTCGCAGCTCATCCGCTCGGCCAGTTCGCGCATGGTCATCGGCCCGGTCATCTCCCGCAGCGCGGTCGCCTGCGGCGCGGTGAGCCCGAGAGCGGCGGCGCGTTCGCGCACGTGGTCGGCGATCTGCTGGGCCAGGCCGTTCACCAGCCCGCACAGCTCCCGTTCGGCGATGACCTGCGGTTCCATGCTCCCATCGTAGTGATCCGTCAAGCCAGTAAATTTTCAGCTTGAATGTTTCAAGCTTGATGCTTTACGGTCGGACGCATGATCACCTCTTCCGACGAGCGCCTGCGACGGCAGGCCGGCATCCACTCACTGCGGCTGGGCGACACGAAGGTGACGTTCGTGCCGGACGGCGTCGTGCACCTGCCGGCGCGCGGCTGGCTGCCGGACACCACCGACGAGTTCTGGCACGCGCACCCGGAGTACCTGAACGACTCCGGCCACCTGGTGGCCAGCATCGGCGGGCTGCTCGTCGAGCACGGCGACCGCGCGCTGCTCATCGACGCCGGCTTCGGGCCGGAATCCCTGCCGCCCGATCCGGGCACCCCGCGCGGCGCGATCCGCGGCGGCGCGCTGCCCGCGAACCTGGCCGCGCTCGGCCGGTCCCCGTCGGAGATCGAGGCGGTGGCGTTCACGCACCTACACGCCGACCACACCGGCTGGGCCTGGCACCCCGCGCCCGACCAGCCCGTCTTCGCCCACGCCGACTACCTGGTCGCCGAACCGGAATGGGCCGCGCGCGACGCGATGGCCCCCGACATCGCCGGGCTGGTGCCACAGGTCCGCACGGTGCGCGACGGGGAGGAGGTCTTCCCCGGCGTGCGGATCCGGATCAGCGCGGGTCACACCCCGGGGCACGCCGAGTACGTGATCACCGGCGGCGGGCAGCGGCTCATCGCGTTCGGCGACGCGCTGCACTCGCCGGTCCAGGTGGACCACCCGGAGTTCTCGGCGGCGGTCGACCACGATCCCGTCCACGCCGCCGCGCACCGCGCCCGCCTCGTCGCCGAACTGTCCGAACCGGACACCATCGGGTTCGGCATCCACTTCGCCGACGTGGTGTTCGGGCGGGTCCGGCGGGACGGCGGCGCACCGGCGTGGCATCCCCTTCCCCCAACCGGGGATCACTGATCGAACTCGCTCGGTCACCGGATAGCGTTTGCCGTGTGAAGACGTCGACAGTGATCGCGATCGTGCTCGGCGTGCTGCTGTCCTTCGCCTCCGTCGCCGGCGCGGCCGGGTACCTGTGGTCGCAGGGCAGCGACGCGCCGCCGCCCGCCCCCGGCCTGCCCGCCGTGTGGCCCGGCAAGGACGGCGAACTGCCGCGCCGCGTGCCGATGCCCTCCGGCGAGATGCTGGCCGCGCTGCCCGCGGGCAGTTCCGGTCACGTGCTGTGCCAGGCGTTGTCGGAGCAGCGCTGGGAAGCGGTGCTCGGCGGGGCCACGCTGCGCGAGGTGCGGGGCAGCGTCTGCCACCTGGTCACCGGGAGTCTCGACGTCACCCTGCGCCTCGACAACGTGCCCGCCACGCTGCGGTCGCCGCAGTCGGTGACGGTGTCCGGGCGGGCCGCGGAGGTCGAGTCGAGCGGCACCGTCAACGCGCGGCTCAACGTCCACCTGGTCGACGACGCGCCCAGCGGTGAGGTCCACCCGTACCTGCGCCTGGACATCACGCGATACGCCGTCACGCGCCCGGGCCTCACCCTGGATGACCTCGCCATGTCGATCGCGCGGGACGTCATCGACACGACCATGGCGCCCGGCCCGGACCTGCCCGCGCAGGGCCGCGACGCGGTGATCGCGATGCGGACGACCGAGCCGGTGCCGGGCTACGGCATCCAGGACGCGCCGTGGCCGGTGGTGTCGTGGCAGCTGTGCACGCAGCTCGCGAAGGCGATGGGCACGAGCCCGTCGACGGCGAAGCCGAGGTTCGACGGCCGCTGCACGGTGCGCACGGTGCAGGCGACCCTGACGGACGACGTGACGCCGCGCGCGTACCCCGACACGCTGGCCGGCCACCCCGCCCTGATCACCGACGAGGTGGTGGCGGTGAAGCTCGACGAGGACTCGAGCCAGGAACTGGCGTTCACCGGCACAGGGCGCGACCTGAGGTCCCTGGCGGAGACGGTGCTGCCCGCCCTCCTCGGACGCTGAGCCCCAGCGTCCGAGCACCCGTGTGCCCCACGGGGTGTGGACGGTCAGGTCACTCGGGTGATCCAGGCACTCGGCCCGAAGGTCCTCCCCACACACGTCACAGTCACGACACCGAGCGACGCCCGGGCACCGGCGCGTCAGGCGGCCTGCGACCGGTCCGAGCGGCGCCGCGGGTTGAGCACCCGCAGGCCGGCCAGCCGCACCGGCGTCGTCATGCCGCCTCGGCGGGCGAGCACCATCGCGCACGCCACGGCGGCCACCGCGGAGATCACGCCGCCGATGAGGAACGGCGACCGGCCGCCGAAGGTGTCGGCCATCCACCCCACCATCGGCCCGCCGACGGGGTTCCCGCCGATCAGCACCAGCACGTAGAGCCCCATGACGCGGCCGCGCATCTCCGGGCTCACCGACGTCTGCACCAGCGAGTTCGCCGTGTTCAGGAACGTGATCGTGGCGAACCCGAGCGGGATCAGCGCGATGCCGAACGCCAGGTAGGTCGGCATGAACCCGGCGACGAACTCGACCGCGCCCAGGCTGAACGCCGCGATCAGCAGCAGCCGCACCCGCGGACGGCCCCGCGCCCCGCGGCGGGCGGCCATCAGCGAACCCGTGAACGTCCCCACCGCGAGCAGCGTGGACAGCAGCCCGTACCCGTCGGCCTGCGTGCCGAACACGTTGCCGGCCACGATCGCCAGCGACGTGAAGAACGTGATGCCGAAGGTGCTGACGAAGAACACCAGCACCATCAGCGAAACCAGGTCCGACCGCCCGCGCACGTAGGCCAGCCCCTCGCGCAGCTGCCCCTTGGCCCGCGCGACGGCCGGGCCGCGGAACAGCTTGTCCGGGTCCATCAGCAGCAACCCAGTGATCACGGCCAGCGTGCTGACCGCGTTCGCCAGGAACATCCAGCCGGTGCCGACCCACGTGATCGCGAACCCGGCGATGGCGGGGCCGACGATCCGAGCCATGTTGAACACCGACGAGTTCAACGCGACCGCGTTGGTGATCTGCTTGCGCCCCACCATCTCCGCGACGAACGACTGCCGCGCCGGCACGTCCAGCGAGCTGAAGATGCCCAGCACGAAGCACAGGAGGTAGACCTGCCACAGCGTCACCACACCGGACACGTCGAGCAGCCCGAGCACCAGCGCCTGCACGCCGATGCCGCTCTGGATCGCGATGCACAGCTTGCGCTTGTCCACCCGGTCGGCGAGGACACCGGCCCACAGGGACAGCATGAGCGTCGGCAGGAACTGCAGCGCCACCGCGATCCCCAGCGCCACCGGGTTGTTCCCGGAAAGCTCGAACACGAGCCAGTCCTGGGCGATGCGCTGCATCCAGGTGCCGACGTTGGAGATGATCTGGCCGGAGAAGAACAGCCGGTAGTTGGGCACCCGCAGCGAGGCGAACATGCTCGCCTTCGGCTGCGCCTTCTCCTCGGGCTCCGCGGGCTCAGTGGGTTCCGGGGCCGCAGCGGCGGCGGACTTGGGCCGCATCCGGCCGGACGGCGCGGTGCAGGCGGCGCGGTCGGCGGGTGGCGCCTGGCCCCGGGTACCTGTGTTCGTCAGTTCGGACTGTCCGTCAGTACCCGTGTTGAAGCCCACCGTTATTCGTTCCCCGCCATCCTGTCGATGATCTCGGCGGCGCGGGCGAGCACTTCCCGCTCCTCGCCGCTCAGTTCTGCCAGCTTCCGGTCCAGCCAGGCCTCGCGCACCGAGATCGTCTCCCCGACGAACGCCAGTCCCCGCTCGGTCAGTGCGACGATCGACTGCCGCCCGTCCGTCGGGTGCGGGCTCCGCTCGACGAACCCGAAGTCCTCCAGCGCCACGATGACCCGGGTCATCGACGGCGGCTGGACGCCTTCCTTCGCCGCGAGCTTGCCCGGCGTGAGCGGTCCGCACTTGTGCAGCGTGGACAACGCCGCCAGCTGCGTGAGCGAGACGTTCTCGTCGGTGCGCTGCGCCCGGAGCTTGCGGTTCAGCCGCACCACCGCGAGCCGCAACCGGCTCGCCAGGGCAGGCTCCCGCATATCGGACACATAGTTAGCATACCTTACGATCAATCGACCCCGCGGGTGAAATCGATCGCATCACCGGCGACGGTCGAACCAGGTGACCACCACGCCGTTGTCGAACGACTTCCGCTCGGTGACCGCGAAGAAGGTCGGGTCGAACTTGCCGTCGACCATGGGGATCCCGTCCCCGGCGACCACGGGGTAGCTCTTGACCACCATCCGGTCCACCTCCGGCCACACCGCCCCGGCCAGCTTGCCGCCGCCGCAGAGCCAGATGTCCTTGCCCTCCTCCTGCTTGAGCGAGCGGACCAGGCCGAGCGGGTCGCCGCCGACCACCGTGACCGCGGGGTCGGGGCTTTCGCGCAGGGTGCTCGACACGACGTACTGCCGCAGGTGGGCGTACGGGCTGGTGACACCGATGTCCAGTGCCGGCCGGTAGGTGCCGAGCCCCATGACCAGCGTGTCGATGGTCTCGTTGGGGGCGTCGGCGATCCCGGCCGCCTCCCGGATCATGGTCGGCACGGTTTCCGGGAAGGTCTTCAGCATCCACCCCCGGTAGGCCTCGAACTGGGTGCCCTCGCCCTCGGGATAGAAGTCGAACTCGCCACCCGGGCCCGCGATCCGCCCGTCGATGCTGACGCCCACGTAGTAGACCAGCTCTCGCATGAATCGCTCCATTCGTAGTACTCTGTTCGTAGTGGTTCAACCGTAGTACTACAAGTGGAGTGGTGTCAATGGTTCGCAGGAACGAGGAGCGGCGGGCGGCACTGCTGGACGCCGCGATCGAGGTGCTGGCCGCCGAGGGCGCACGCGGGCTGACGTTCCGCGCCGTCGACAAAGAGGCCGCGGTGCCTGCCGGCACGGCCTCCAACTACTTCGCCAACCGCGACGACCTGCTGTACCAGATCGCCCAGCGGTTCTACGAGCGCATGGAGCCGGACGCCGCGACGATCGAGCGGCAGCGGACCGCGCCGCGGGACCGGGCGACCTACACCCAGCTCATGCGCGAACTCGTGGCACGGATCAGCGCGTTCCCCAGCGGCTACCTCGCGCTGCTCGAACTACGCCTGGAAGCCACCCGCCGCCCCGAGCTGCGCAAGCTGCTGACCGAGCGCGTGCGCGCCGACGTCGACGCGAACGTGACCTACCACGAGCAGTCCGGGCTGCCCGGCGACGCGACCGCGGTGCGGCTGCTGATCCTCACCCTCAGCTGGATGATCGTCGAGCAGCTCACACTGCCGGACGTCTATGGCGAAGCCGAGCGGGACGAGCTGATCGCGGCCGCGGTCGAGCGGCTCGTGGCGGAGTGACTCAGCCGATCGCGTCCTGGATCGGCCCGACCGCGAAGTAGGCCACGAACGCCACGGCGATGACCCACAGCAGCGGGTGCACCTTGCGCGCCCCGCCGGTCACCGCCTGGATCACGACGTAGGAGATGAACCCGACGCCGATCCCGTTGGTGATCGAGTAGGTGAACGGCATGACGACGATCGTCAGGAACGCGGGCAGCGCGATCTTGAAGTCGGTGAAGTCGATCTCCCGCACCTGGCTGATCATCAGCGCGCCGACGACCACCAGCGCGGGCGCCGCGGCCTCGACCGGGATCACCTCGTACAGCGGCGTGAAGAACATGGCGGCGAGGAACAGCAGCCCGGTGACCACGTTGGCCAGCCCGGTCCGCGCGCCCTCGGCGATGCCGGACGCCGACTCCACGAACACGGTGTTGGAGCTGGACGAGCCGACACCGCCGGCGACCGCGCCGAGGCTGTCCACGAACAGGGCCTTGCCGGTGTTGGGCAGCTCGCCGTCGCGGTCCAGCAGACCGGCCTCCTTGCCGAGGCCGGTCATCGTGCCGATGGTGTCGAAGAAGTCGGTCAGGATCAGGGTGAACACGATCAGCGCGGCGGTGATGGCCGGGACCTGCACCCACGCGTCGAAGTTCACCTTGCCCAGCAGCGAGAGGTCCGGCAGGCCGGCGATCTGGTCGGGCAGCGCCGGGTACCCGAGGTTCCAGCCCTTCGGGTTGGTGCCGCCCGCCGGGCCGGCGTTGACGATCGCCTCCAGGATGATCGCGATCACGGTCGTGACCAGGACGCCGATGAGGATCGCGCCGCGGACCCGCCGCGCCACCAGGACACCGGTGATCAGCAGCCCGATCACGAACACCAGCGTCGGCCAGCTCGCGATCGACCCCCCGATGCCCAGCCCGACCGGGACGGTGGTGTTCGCCGCGTCCGGGATTCGCCGCACGAAACCGGCGTCCACCAGGCCGATCAGCGTGATGAACAGGCCGATGCCGACCGCGATCGCGGCCTTCAGCGCGGGCGGCACGGCGCGGAACACCATCGTGCGGACGCCGGTGAGCACCAGCACCAGGATGATCAGGCCGTTGAGCAGCACCAGCCCCATCGCGGCCGGCCAGCTCATCTGCGGCGCGACGCTGACGGCGATCAGCGAGTTGATGCCGAGCCCGGTGGCCATCGCGAACGGGTAGTTCGCCACGACGCCCATCAGGATCGTCATGACGCCCGCGATCAGCGCGGTCACGGCCGCCACCTGCGGGACCGGCAGGATGTTGCCGAACAGGTCCTTGTGGGCGCCCGCGTCCTGGGCCGAGAAGCTGCCGATGATCAGCGGGTTGAGCACCACGATGTAGGCCATCGTGACGAAGGTGACCAGCCCGCCGCGCACCTCGCGGCCGACGGTCGACCCACGCTCGGTGATCTTGAAGAACCGGTCGAGCCCGGTCCTGCCGCCCTGCACAGCCATGCAACCTGCCTTACCTGGTGCCACTGGGATGACCCGCGGGTAGCCTTCCTGACGTGGCCGATCCGATCAACGCCGGGGATGTTAAACGTCCGTTGCTTCCGGTGCCCGAGTTACCCGAGCGGCTGGTGGTGCTCTACCCGGTCGTCGTGGTCGGCACACTCGTGTGGTTCACCGGGTTCGCCGTGCTGGGCGCGCTGCGCCTGTTCGACGTCGGCGGCCCGGCGGACGTGTGGATGTGGACCTGCCTGTCCGGCGGGGTGCTCGGGCTGATGGGGATGGGCATCATGAGCTGGCAGCGCTGGGCGCGCCGCCACGGCTCGCGCAGCGCCCAGACCGGTCTCTAGAGCAGGTAGGTCGTCGTCGCGGGGTCGTTCAGCACGGCTTCCACCAGGTGGCGCTCGGACCAGCGGCCTGCCGCCCAGGCGAACGCGCGGGCCAGCCCTTCGGGTGAGTCCTCCGCGTGATGTTCCCCGTGAAACGTCCCACTTTCGACCCACCACGGCGTGGCGCGCTTGACTCCGTCGACCTCGACGGCCAACTCGTCGTGCACCACGAGCCCGCCCTCGGGCAGCGGGATGTCCAGCAGCTCCGCGGCCAGGACCAGCGCGGTCATCTCCGCCCACGGCACGAACTCGCCGTCGCTGCTGACCCGGGCGTCGGCGTGTTCGGACAGCAGCGGGATGTCCAGCAGCTCGGCCAGCGCGGCGACGTCCGCGCCCGGCGAGGCGGCGACCAGGCGTTCCGGCGCCCACACCGCACCCAGCCACGGCAGGTCCAGCACCGCGGTCCGCTCGGCGTCGACCACGGACCCGTCGACCGTGCGCACCCGCTCCGGCGCGTCCAGCTCGGCCCACTCCAGGTCCGCGGCGGCCAGCACGGCGTGCGCCCGCAGGATCAGGCCCGGCGGGACCTCGCGGTCCGGGTCGCCGAGCCGGTCGAGCAGGTCGGCCGCGTCGTCGAGGTTGCGCACGGCCAGTTCCGACCGGACCCCGGCGGCGGCCAGCACGTCCGCGCGCACCCCGACGTCGGGCACCGGGTCGTACAGGCCGGTCAGGCTCGCCGCGTCCGGCAGCCGCCACTCGGCGGGCGCGCGGCCGGCCAGCAGCGCGTTGCGCTCCAGCCACGCCGCGGACGGGCTGTCCGGCATCGTCAGCGCCTGCCAGGTCTCGCGCTGCCCGGCGATCAGCCGCAGCGCCTGCGGCCAGGCGTCGTCGGCGACGAGGTCGAGGTCGCGGATCTCCGGCTGCTCATCCTCGTTCGGCGCCACCAGGAACTCGTCGAGCACCCCGAGTTCGGTGAGCACCCTGGCCGGCCACTGCTCAGCGAACTCCGCGTCCAGCACGGAGAACGGACCGTCCTCTTCGAACACCTCGGGGTCGAAGACCTCGCGCAGCGGCGAGTTCGGCAGCACCAGCTCGTCGGCGCGCCGCCAGCCGTCCGCCGACGGCAACGCGAGCGCGCCCAGCCCCTCCGCGGAGGTGTCGGAAACCAGGCGCAGCACGGCTTCCGCGAGCGGGCGGGTGTCCAAACCGGACTCGGCGTCGGCCACGCTGCGGTCGATCGCCTCGCGCAGCGCGGGCGCGTCGAGCAGGTCCGCCGCCTCCGCCTGCTTCGCGCCGAGGCGCTCCAGCAACGGGTGCGCCGCCTCCGGGTGGACCAGCCGCAGCCCGCCCACGTCGGCGTCGGCGAGCAGGTCGAGCAGTTCCGACGCGCCGAGCAGCAACGCGCCGCGCGGACCGGGCAGCGTCCGCCCGTCCGCCAGCGGCACCGGCAGCGCGCCCAGCTCGTCCGCGGTCACCTCGTGGTTGTCCAGCAGCGGCAAGACGGCTTCGTACAGCGAGCGCCACCACTCCGGGTCCCTGTCCACGCCGATCAGCAGGTCGACCAGGTCGGCGACGTCGAGCCGGTCGGCGTCGACGGTCGCGAGGAGCTGCGCAGGCTCGTAGCCGCTGATCCCGGCGAGCCCCGGCACGACACCGGCAAGCAGCTCCAGCAACCGCTTCGACTCGACCGACAGCACCCGGGCACTCGACGGCACGAGGTCGTCGCCATCGGCCGCGGGCAGCCACGCCTGCGTCGCGAGCTGCCTGCCGACCAGCTCACGCAGCTTGCCGTCCACTTCGGACAGCGGGAAACCCGCTTCCGGCACCAGGTCCAGGCGGTCCTCCGGCGCGAGCTCGCGCACCAGGGCCGGGTACTCGCGGGCGGCCGCGGCGAGCGCCTCGTCGGCGCCGGGCAGCACCCGGCGGCGGGACGGCTCCAGCGGCACCGTCGCGATCAGCCGGGCAGGCAACGACAGCCGCTCGTCGGTGGGCGTCGGCGCGTGCAGCACGTCCTCGGTCAGGCGCCCGTCGACCGGCTTCGCCCACACCACGTTCTCGCCGACCCTGGTCAGCCAGCGGACCGTCCCGGACGGGGTGGACAGCTCCACCACACCATCCACTTCGGACCGCGCCCACGCCGCGCCGGGCGCCTCGATCCGGGCCAGCCAGGGCAGGGACAGCAGCAGGTCCTCGGCTTCGTCCCGCAGACGGGCCAGCAGCTCGTCCGCGTCCACGCCCTCGCGCAGGGGCAGCCGGACCTCGGTGTCGAAGCCGTCGGGCAGGTCCTCGTCCACCGGCCACGGCAGGCGCAGCACCGGCACCGCGCCGTCGCGCCCGGCGGCCTCCCTGGTGCGGGCCTCGGAGAACGCGACGCCGCCGGTCCGCGAGATCACCCGCGGTTCGCTGCTGACCGCGAGCACCGCCGCGAAACCGACGCCGAACTGGCCCACGGTGTCGCCCTGCTTGGCCGACGCCCGCAGCGAAGCCAGCGACGCCACGCCGGCGGCATCGAGCGGCGCGCCGGTGTTGGCGACGCGGAGCTCGTCGCCTGCCACGGACACCCGCAGCATGCCGGGAGTGCCGGCGAGCGCGGCGGCGTCGGCCGCGTTCTGCGCCAGCTCGACGAACAGCCGGTCGCGGTAGCCGCCGACCCGCAGGTCGGTCTCGGCGTTGGTGTCTTCGGTGAACCGGGTCGGCGAGTCCCGCCAGGCCCGCAGCACCGAGGCCCGCAGCGCCTCGGTGCCGAACGGATCACTCAGCTGACTCACTCACCGTCTCGGCGTCCGGGGTCGCGCCCGTCTCGGTCTTCGGCTCCTCGACCGGCTCCATGTCCAGCAGCGAGTCGTCGTAGACCAGCTCGGCGACCGGCACCGACGAGGTCACCTCGACCTCGACCTCGGAGTGCGCGCCGCAGCCGTACTCGGCGTGCACGACGTTGCCGTCCGCCGGGGCGATCTCGTTGCCGCACACGCCGAAGGCGGCGCGCAGCGAACCGGCCAGCGGGAGGTAGAAGCCGCACGTGCCGCAGTGGGCCGGCGCGCTGCGCGCCATGTCCGACCGCGGCCCGAACTCGCCGCGGTGCCACCGGGTGGCGGCCTCCTCGCGGCCGAATCGGGACAGGACGTGCACCCGGCCGAGCCCGGCCTCGTGCGCGACCTCCTCGACCGCCGGGTCGTCGGACTGGAGGTACGCCGGGACCAGTCGCGGGTCGTCCTTGTCCGGCGGGAGGATGTCGCCGACGCCGAGGTCGCCCGCCCGCACGCGGCGCTCCCACGGCACCCACTGCGGGGCGATCAGGGCGTCCGGGCCCGGCACGAGCACGACCTCGCTGACCGTCACCGGGGCGTCCGCGCCAGCGCTCGCGACGGTCACCGACCAGCGCCAGCCGCGGTAGCCGGGCACGTTGGCCTCGAAGAGGTGGCTCGCCGACACCGCGTCCTCACGCGACACGCCGACGTGCGCCCCGACCTGCTCGGCCCCCGCCTCTTCGACCGCGACCTCGCGCGCGAGGTCGACTGCCTCGGCGAGAGCGCGCTCCACGGAGCCGTCGTCCAGGGTGAGCAGCAGCGTCATACCCCAATTGTGCCCCGCGCGCCTCCGGCCGCCGTGTCAGGGTGGAGGCGTGCGCACCCTGATCACCTTGACCCTCGCCACGGTCGTCGCGCTCGCGGGCTGCGCGGCGGCCGCACCGCCCGCGCCGGCCGCGGTTCCGCAGCTCACGGTGCAGGTGCTGGAGACGCTGCCGCACGATCCGGCGGCGTTCACGCAGGGGCTCGAGTTCTCCGGCGCCACCCTGTACGAGGGCACCGGGCTGGTCGGGCAGTCGTCCGTGCGGGCGGGCGCGCCCGGGCAGCCGCCCACCACGCGCGTGGACCTGCCCGCGCCGCTCTTCGGTGAGGGCATCACCGTCACCGGGCCGACCCTGTGGCAGCTGACCTGGCAGAACGGGGTCGCGATCGAGCGGGACGCGCGGACGCTCGCCGAGCTGCGGCGGGTGCCCTACGACGGCGAGGGCTGGGGGCTGTGCCACGACGGCGGCCGTCTGGTGATGAGCGACGGCTCCGACCAGCTCACCTTCCGCGACCCGGCGACGTTCGCGGTGACCGGAGAGGTCGCCGTGCACTACGGCGAGCAGACCTTTTCGCAGCTCAACGAGCTGGAGTGCGCCGGCGGCGCGGTGTACGCGAACGTGTGGCAGACCGACCGGATCCTGCGGATCGACCCGGCGACCGGCGAGGTGACCGGGCAGATCACCGCGGCCGGGCTGCTCACCCCGGCCCAGGCATCGGCCGCGGACGTGCTCAACGGCATCGCCGCGGTCCCCGGCACGGACGAGTTCCTGATCACCGGGAAGCTCTGGCCGGTGATGTTCCGGGTGAAATTCGTGCCCGCTTCCTGATCACCGAGCGCGTCGGCCCAGGAATACGGCAAGATTGACGTGTGGGGCGCAAACGGAAGTGGACACCGGCACCGGGTGCCGGGCAGCCGTGGCGCGCCCAGGGGCGCTTCTACCCGGAGTCGGCCGCGGTGCCGAACGCGGACGAGGCGCCGACGAGCGCGTTCCCGGCAGGCGGGCGCACACCCCCGCCGCCACCGCCGCGTGGCGCGCGGCCGTACCCGCCGCGACAGGGCCCGCCGCCGCAGCAGCGGCCGTGGCACAGCGAGCCGCCGCCCCGCCGCACCGAGCCGCTCTACGAGCACTACAACACCGACGGGTACGCGGACAACAGCGCGCGCCCAGAGCCGGAGCCGGCCGCGGAGCACCGCACGGAGGCGACCGCCGGGCCGCTGCCCCGGATGCCGAAGAAGCTGACCGTCACCCGCGTCGCCGCGCTGCGCAGCCGCGAGCTGGGCGGCCGCGCGGTCGGCATGTTCCAGCGCGCGACGAAGGCCGACGGCGCCGACAAGTCCGGCCTCACCTCACTGACGTACGCGGTGATGCTGAACTACGCCAGCGACGCGGCGATGGCCATCGCGCTGGCCAACACCCTGTTCTTCGCGGCCACCAGCGGCGAGGGCCGCGGCAAGGTCGCGCTGTACCTGCTGATCACCATCGCGCCGTTCGCGCTCGTCGCGCCGGTCATCGGCCCGCTGCTGGACCGGATCCAGCGCGGCCGCAGACTGGCGATGTGCCTCACCTCGGTCGGCCAGGTGCTGATGGCCGTGCTGATGGCGCTGCACTTCAACGACTGGGGCCTCTACCCCGCCGCGCTCGGGAAGATGGTGCTGTCCAAGTCGTTCACGGTGCTGAAGTCGGCGGTCACCCCGCGGGTGGTGCCGCCGGACATCACGCTGTCGAAGACCAACGCGCGGCTGACGGTGTTCGGGCTCGCGGCGGGTGGTGTGTTCGGCGCCATCGCCTCCGGCGTTAACGCGCTGTTCGGGTCCGCGGGCGCCCTGTGGTTCACCGCGTTGATCTGCGCGGCGGGCGCCGTGCAGGCGATGCGGATCCCGGCGTGGGTCGAGGTGACCGAGGGCGAGGTCCCGGCGACGCTCAAGGCCCACCCGGCGAAGAAGAAGAAACGACAGCCGCTCGGCAGCGACGTGGTGCTCGCCCTGTGGGGCAACGGGACCATCCGCATCCTCACCGGGTTCCTGATGATGTTCGCCGCCTTCGCGGTGAAAGCGCAGGCGGAACAGACCGGGCAGACCCCGTTCATGCAGCTGCTGCTGCTCGGCCTGATCGGCGGCGCGGCCGGGGTCGGCGGGTTCGTCGGCAACGCGCTGGGGTCGCGGCTGAGCTTCGGGCACCCCAGCCAGGTCGTCCTCGGCTGCGTGGGCGCGGCGCTGGCCTCGACGATCCTCGCGGCGGTCATGGCCGGGATCGTCACGGCCGCGATCGTCGGTCTCGTCGGCGCGACGGCCAGCGCGCTGGCGAAGATCAGCCTCGACGCGGTGATCCAGCGCGACCTGCCGGAGGAGTCGCGGGCGTCGGCGTTCGGCCGGTCGGAGACGGTGCTGCAGCTGGCGTGGGTGTTCGGCGGCGCGATCGGGCTGCTGCTGCCGCCGACGTACTGGATCGGGTTCCTGGTGGTGTCGATCCTGCTGGCGGTGGGGCTGGCGCAGACGTTCCTGCTGGAGCGGGGCTCGTCGCTCCTGCCGGGGCTGGGCAGCAGGCGGGACCGCAGGCCGGCGCGGACCGGCAACGGGGCCGCTCCGCGCGTGCAGTGAGCCGACCCGTAGGGTTTCCGGCATGCGGCGAACTTTGCTGTTGCTGTCGGCCGGGGCGCTGGCGCTGACCGGGTGCTCCGCCACGGTCGGCCCGCCCGAGGTCACGTTCTTCGGCGACGGCCACACGGTCAACGCCGAGCCGATCGTGAACTGCGACGCGCTGTTGAAGTCGTGCTCGGAGAACCCGGACGCCGCCGTGAGGCTGAAGGTGCGCCCGGGCAAGCCGGTGCAGATCTCCGTGCCCTCCGAGATCGGCGACACGCCCTGGCTGGTGAACGTCCAGTACGCCAACGCCAAGGGCGAACTGCAGCCGGTGAAGCAGCAGTTCTTCTCGCCCGGGGACAAGCTGGCCTACACGGCCACCGGAGCCGCGCCGGACGACCAGCTGGTGGTGGTCGAGGTGCAGCAGCTCGGGGCTGCCTACGCGGCTGATCAGGCTGGGAATCCGATCCTGGACGAGAACGGGAATCCGCAGTTGGTGGCGCGGGCGTTCTGGTCTCTTCAGGTTGAGCCGGGTTCGTAGGCGCTACGCGGGTATCTGCGCTGCGCGCGGCTGGAAGCGCCGGCTTCGCTTCGCTACGCCCGGATCTGCCCCTCCCGAACCCGATCTCTCAGTGTTCGGTGGCCCAGCTCGACGTGCACCCGGTGTCGAACGTCCGTGAGGTCCTCGAC
>NZ_JBEXTX010000009.1:0-114606 GCF_040614175.1 Amycolatopsis sp. NPDC006131 | reverse complement strand
CTTGAGCCAGGGCCGCAAGCTTTGTGCTTTCGGCCGCCGGACCCAGCGAGGGTTGCGGCCCTGGCTCAAGGTGATCGTTGCGTGTCAGGCGACGGGATGACCACCCAGCTCGGGTTTTGTGTCGGGGCTAGGCGTTCTGCACCGGGTTGGTCAGGGTGCCGATGCCCTCGATCGTGATGGACACCGTCTGACCGTCGGTGATCTGGCCGACTCCGGCGGGCGTGCCGGTGAGGATGACGTCGCCGGGCAGGAGCGTCATCACGCCGGACACGAACTCCACCAACTCGGGGATCTTGTGGATCAGCAGCGACGTCCGCGAGTCCTGCTTGAGCTCGCCGTCCACCTCGGTGCGGATCGCCAGGTCGGAGGCGTCCACGGCGGTCTCGATCCACGGTCCGAGCGGGCAGAACGTGTCGAAGCCCTTCGCGCGGCCCCACTGGCCGTCGGCCTTCTGGAGGTCCCTCGCGCTGACGTCGTTGGCGATCGTGTAACCGAGGATCGCCGCCGGGGCCTGCGCGGCCTTCACGTTGCGGATCGGCTGGCCGATGACCACCGCGAGCTCGCCTTCGAAGTCCACCCGCTGCGACGCGGCCGGCAGTTTGATGGCGGCGTTCGGGCCGATCACGCTGGTCGACGGCTTGAGGAACATCATCGGCGACTCCGGCACCTCGTTGCCGAACTCGGCCGCGTGCTCCGCGTAGTTCCGGCCGATCGCGATCACCTTCGACGGGAGGATCGGCGCGAGCAGCCGCACGTCGGCGAGCGAGAACCGCTTGCCCGTGTAGTTCGGCTGTCCGAACGGGTGGTCGGCGATTTCCAGGAGCTCGTCGCCGTCGACGGAAGCGAAGGCGACCCCACCGGCATGAGCAACTCGAGCTAGACGCACCCACCCACCCTAACCAGCCGCCCTCCCCCGGGCACACGGGTGGTCATTGACACGGGCTACCCCACAGGCGTCTCATTAAGCGGCACTTCCATTTCGGTGACCGAAACGTGGAGGCTCGGTGATCACCAACGCCTGGTACGTCGCCGGGTTCTCGCCCGACTTCGTGCGCGGCCGCCTGCACGCACCCGTCGTCGCGGGGCTGCCCCTCGTGCTGTGGCGGACCCTCGACGGTGAGGTCGTCGCCTACGACGGGCGGTGCCGGCACAAGCGGTTCCCGCTGCTCTGCTCCCCCGGCGCCCGGTGAGCGAAAAGGACGGACTCGTCTGGGTGGCCGGGCGCGCCCCACCGCGCCGAACGCGTCGCCGTGCCGGACACCCCCGAGATCCCGGGCTGGGTGACGGTCCGGTCCGAGCCGGTGGAGGTCGCGGCGAGCAGCCGCCTGCTGGTGGAGAACCTGCTCGACATCCGGCGCTCGTACCCGCTGCACGTGCGGAGCCTGTCCGGCGGCACGCGAATCGCGGTGCGCCTGGAACGCCGCACGATCGGCGGCGTCGAGACCGTGAAGACGGTGCGCCGCGCCCGGGACCAGCAGCTGCCCGACGTGATGCGGGACTGGTTCGGCTACGACGTCGTCGACCGCGAGCACACCCACCACGTGCTCAACCCCGGCCTGACGCGGATCGAGCTGCGCGTCGGGCCGGGCGGGCTGGGCGGCGAGCAGGAGAAGGGGTACGTCCTGCACCACCTGCACACGCCGATCGCGCCGGGGCGGCTGCGGTGGTGGTGGACCGTGAGCTGCCGGTCGCGGGAGCTGGCCGACCGGGTCGCCGACGGGATCGCCGCGATGATCCCCGAATACCGGTGGGCGATCGAGGCGCAGCAGTCGATGCTCGCCCACCCCGAGCGCGGCCACGAGGACGTGCCCGTGAAGACCGACGGCGCGGTCGTCCTGCTGCGCCGCGTCTTCGAGCACCTGGAACGGCTCGAAGACGAACCCGACCACGCCGAGCTCGCCCGGCTGCGCACCGGAGTGACCCGATGCTGAGGCGCCACGACGAAACCCCGCGCTGGGGCTACTGCGAAGGCTGCCGCCGCTGGATCTTCACCGGCTCCTGGCGGAGATCCCGGTGCCCGCTCTGCCGCACCGCGGTGAGCGTGCTGGAACAGGCCGCGGACGACGCGTTCTACGTCGAGCTGGAGATCCCCGTCCCGGCAGGCGCCGACGAACCGGCGTTCTGACCGGCGCACGCGTGGGGCGGTGAGCCCCACGGCCAGGATGACGTCAGTGCGTTGCTCACCAAGGCGTCCCCGTTCACAGGGACGCGGGTGCACGCCTGGTTCGGCGTGTCCGCTGTGGACCGGCGTGACGGGTCCGGAACTTGCGTCCCCTTCCTACTTGGTCACCCAGACGACCCCGCCGAGGTCGTGGTGCCCGGCGTGCAGTGCGGCGTACCCCGGTTCGCGGAACCCGGCCTCGTGCAGCAAGTGCAGCCACTCCCAGCGGCTGCGGAGTCCACCGCGGTCCCACCAGCCGTCGACGGCGGCGAAGAGCAGGTCCAGCGCCCACGGCGTCGCCCCGGCGGTCGGGCTCGTGCCCTCGGCCAGGACGAGCCGTCCGCCGTCGGTGAGCATGTCGCGCAGGCGGCGCAGCGACATCTCCTTGTCGGCGGCGCGGTGCACGGTGTTCGTGGCCACGATGGTGTCGAACATCTCCGGCCCCGGCCCACTGTCCAGATCGTCCGGTCCCGCGTCCAGAACCCGGCCACGCGTGCGCCCCGACGCGATCACCACCTCCGCCGCGTACTCGGCGTACACCGACATCGGCCAGTCGCCCGGCACGCGGCGCCACTCCTCGAACGGCGCGCCCTCCGCGAGATCCGGCCAGGCCGCGACGAGGGCGTCGAGCGCATCGTGCGCGGCGGTGCGGGTGCCCGGAAGCGCCTGCCGCGGCGGGGAATGCGCCGCGGTCAGCGCCAGGGCCTCGCGGTACACGTGGCGTGCCCGCGCGCACTCCGGGCGCACCGGCGAGCCCAGGATCGCCCGCGCCGCACGGCAGGCGTGGTCGAGCAGTTCCTCGTACCGCAACGCGCTCTCCCGCCGCACGGTGAGCCCGCGCGCCATCGCCTCGCGCAGCGGCTGTCCGTTCTCCGCGGCCAGGAACCCGGAGGACGAGAACACCGCGGGCCGCACCCGCGCGGTCCGGCACACCTCCCGCAACCCGGCCACCGCGCCGACGAGCGCGACTTCGTGTCCCAGCGCGGGTTCCGGCACCGCCACCGCGGCGAACTCCCCGGACAGCCCGGCCTCGCGCCACTCCCCCTCGACGTCGGCCGGGTGCAGCCGCTGCCCGCCGCGCTCGATCAGTTCCGCGGAGCGCCCGTGCAGCACCAGGAAACCGTCACGCAGCTCGCCGCGGTCCCCGGTGCGCAGCCAGCCGTCCGGCGTCACCGGGTTCACCTCCGGGGCACCCCAGTACCCGCGCATCAGCTCCGGCGCACGGAGCCACACCTCCCCGTCCTCCAGGCGCAGCTCCGTGCCCGGCAACGGCATCCCGACCGGACCCTGGTGCCGCACGTACTGTTCGCGGAACCCGGCGGCGTCGAGCAGCGGCATGGTGGTGCTGAGGTTGACCGCCTCGGTGAGCCCGTAGGCCTGCCGCAACCGCGGCCCGTACCGGGCGGCGAAGTCCGCGGCCAGTTCCCGCGACAGCGGCGCGCCGGAGGTGATCACGTACTCCAGGCAGTCCGGCCAGTGGACACCGGCGCGGACCACCTCGCGCAGCTGCGCCGGCACGAGCGACGCGGTCTGCGCGCCCTTCGCCTCGACCGCCGCGAAGAACGTGACGGGGTCGAACTTCTCGGTCAGCACGAGGGGCGCGTCGGTGAGCCGGGTGCCGACCAGCGACATGACCAGCGCGGTCACGTGGTGCAGCGGCAGCGCGGTGGCGTGCGGGCGAACCGGCGAGAAGCCGTGCAGGGCCGCGGTCCGCGCCGCGTTGCCGGCCACCTCGTCGCGGCCGAGCATGACGCACCAGCCGGCGCCCGGGGTGTGCACGAGGAACGCCAAGCCGGCCGCGTCCGGATGATCGGGTTCGCCGTCGAGCAGGCTCACCCGCGACGCGCGGGGCGGCCCGTCCACGAGCGCGGAGGCCCCGACCGCCGCGGCGACCCTGGCCACCTCGGTGTCCGGCACGCGGGCGCGCAGCGGAACCGCCACCAGCCTGCGGTCGGCGCAGGCCAGCAGCAGCTCGGCGAAGGCGTCGCCGGTGGGACAGCGCAGCACGACCCGGGCGTTGTCCGGGAGGCCGTCGAGGATTGCCCGCCATGGCTCCACCGCACCCACCCTGGCCGCTCAGGGAGGGCAGTTGCAGGGAGGCGAGTCCCGCCGCCGGGGCCCTGGGAAGCGGTGGAGCCGCTTGCGGTGGGCCGTCAACCGGCACCGCCGCGGGTTCGAACGCGCAGAGCCGCGCGCAGCGTGTCCGTTGAGGGTGGCGGTGGGCTGGCGGGTGGGAGGTTCCTGGCGAGGACAGCGTCGACGTGGTGTGGGGCGCTGCCGCGCGGAGCGCGACCGTGTGGGGTGGCGTGGTCACGATCGCGGACTGCCTGCTGCGCCGCGGATTCCTCGACCGCGGCGCCGGTCCCGGCTGGGCCCGGTCGCCCGCACACAGCGGTGCTGTTGTCGCAGACCGCGGTGCCCGCCTGGCACTCGGCGCACCGGGTGGGCTGGCGGGTGGGAGGTCATGAGGAGGCGATCCCACAGCCAGGGGCCGCCTTGAACGAGACCGTCACGCGAAGCCTGACCGTTGAGGGCGGTGGCGGGCTGGCCGGACGGGCCGCCACCCGCACCGGCCCGCAAGCATCCCGAAACAGAGTCCTAGCCGCGCATGCTCTTGTGCACCAGGGCATCGCACAGGGCGAGCCAGCTCGCCTCGACGATGCTGCCGTGCACGCCGACCGTGGTCCACTCCTGGTCGCCGTCGCTGGACTTCAGCAGCACCCGCGTCACCGCGTCGGTGCCCGGGTGGCTCGGCAGGATCCGCACCTTGTAGTCCGACAGCTCGACACTGTCCAACCAGGACAGCGCCGGGGACAGCGCCTTCCGCAGCGCCGCGTCCAGCGCGTGCACCGGGCCGTTGCCCTCCGCGGTCGCGATCACCCGCTCCCCCGCGACGTGCACCTTCACCGTCGCCTCGGAGATCACCTCCCCGTCACCGCGGTGATCCAGCACCACGCGGTAGGACTCCAGCGTGAACGGCGGCTCGGCCGGGCCGTCGACCTCCTTGCGCAGCAGCAGTTCCAGCGACGCGTCGGCGGCCTCGAACGACCAGCCCTCGGCCTCCAGCTCCTTCACCTTCGCCACCACGCTGGTGACCGCCTCAGGCCGGCCGGCAAGGTCCACCCCGAGCTCACGTCCCTTGAGCTCCAGGCTGGCCCTGCCGGCCATCTCGGTGACCAGGACCCGCATGTCGTTGCCGACGGACGATGGACCGATGTGGTTGTACAGCAACGGATCCACCTTGATCGCGCTCGCGTGCAGCCCCGCCTTGTGGGCGAAGGCCGACGACCCGACGTAGGCCTGGTGGGTGTCGGGTGCGATGTTCGCGATTTCGGCAAGGGCATGGGAGACGCGGGTCAGCTCGGCGGCGCCCCCGGTGGGGAGCACGTCCATGCCGAGCTTGGCCACGAGGTTTCCCGTCACGGCGAACAGGTCGGCGTTGCCGGCCCGCTCCCCGTACCCGTTCGCGGTGCACTGCACGTGCGTCGCGCCGGCCTGCACCGCCGCGATGCTGTTGGCGACGGCGCAGGAAGTGTCGTCCTGGCAGTGGATGCCGAGCCGGAAACCGGTGCGCGCGGCGACTTCCCGCACGGTTTCGGCGATCCCGAGCGGCAGCTGGCCGCCGTTGGTGTCGCACAGCACGACGACGTCGGCGCCCGCGGTGAACCCGGCTTCCAGCACGCGCAGCGCAGTGTCCGGGTCGAAAGCGTAGCCGTCGAAGAAGTGCTCGGCGTCGAGGAACACCCGGCGGCCCTCGCCGACCAGGAACGACACGGTGTCGGCGACCATCGCGCAGGCCTCGTCGACGTCGACGCGCAGCGCGCGCTCGATGTGGCGGCGGTCGGACTTCGCGACCAGCGTCACCACCGGCGCCCGCGAGTCGAGCAGCGCCCGCACCTGGGCGTCCTCCGCCGCCTTCGCGCCCGCCTTGCGCGTCGACCCGAACGCGACGAGCGCCGCGTGCTTGAGGATCAGCTCCCCGTCCGCGGCGCGGGCGAAGAACTCGGTGTCCTTCGGCAGCGCGCCCGGCCAGCCGCCCTCGATGAAGCCCACACCCAGCTCGTCCAGCAGGCGCGCGACGGCGAGCTTGTCCGCCACCGAGTAGGAGATGCCCTCGCGCTGGGCGCCGTCCCGCAAAGTCGTGTCGTACAGGTGGAAGTCGTCACCGAGCGGCAGTCCGGCTGGCTCCGTGCGGGTCACGGTCGTCTCCTTGCGTGGTGGAAGGCTTCTCGGGCAACAAAAAACCTCCCGCGGATGCGAGAGGTCTGCGCGCCAGGTGTCCGATGCGGACACTACCCGGCGCGCCTGCCGATAATGATCACGGCAAAAGAGGAAGCCATGCCCGCATCATGCCACACCGGTGCGCGAAAGGGCAAAAATGCGGCGGAGGCCACCCCCGGTGCGGGGATGGCCTCCACGGCGCGGGAAACGATCAGGCGACCGGTCGCGTGTTCGACGAGACCAGGGCCGCCAGGCGGTCGCCGATCGCCTGGGTGGTGCCCGGGTTCGCCTGGTCGCGGGTCGCCAGGTCGAAGGCGACGGACGCCTCGATGCGGCGCGCCGCCTCGCGCTGGCCGAGGTGGTCCAGCAGCAGCGACACCGACAGCACCGCGGCGGTCGGGTCGGCGATGCCCTGCCCGGCGATGTCCGGCGCGCTGCCGTGCACCGGCTCGAACATGCTCGGGTTGCGGCGCGTGATGTCCAGGTTGCCGCTGGCCGCGAGGCCGATGCCACCGGTCACGGCGGCCGCCAGGTCGGTGATGATGTCGCCGAACAGGTTGTCGGTGACGATCACGTCGAAGCGGCCGGGGTCGGTGACCATGTGGATCGTCGCGGCGTCGACGTGCGAGTAGGAGACCGTGACCTCCGGGTGCTCGAGCGACACCTCCTCGACGATCCGCGACCACAGCGAACCGGCGTGCAGCAGCACGTTGGTCTTGTGCACCAGCGTGAGGTGCTTGCGCGGCCGCTCCTCGGCCCGCTTGAACGCGTCGGACACCACGCGGCGGATGCCGAACGCGGTGTTGACGCTGACCTCCGTGGCGATCTCGTGCTCGGTGTCCTTGCGCAGCAGGCCGCCGTTGCCCGCGTACGGGCCCTCGGTGCCCTCGCGCACGACCACCATGTCGATCTCGGCGTTGCTGTCGGCCAGCGGGCCGCGCACGCCCGGGTACAGCTTGGCCGGGCGCAGGTTCACGTGGTGGTCCAGCTCGAACCGCAGGCGGAGCAGCAGGCCCCGCTCCAGGATCCCGCTGGGCACGGTCGGGTCGCCGACCGCGCCCAGCAGGATGGCGTCGTGCTGCCGGAGCTCGCCGAGGACCGACTCGGGGAGCAGCTCGCCAGTGGCGTGCCAGCGGGCCGCGCCGAGGTCGTAGTTCGTGTACTCCACTGTGGGAGCGACCTCGCCGAGTACCTTCAGGGCCTCGGTGATCACTTCGGGTCCGATCCCATCACCTGGGATCACCGCCAGCCGCATCAGACACCTCCGTCGATCAGGGCCACGGGGCTCGTTCGCACCCGTTTGCCCACATACTCCAGCGACGGCAGGTTACCGGCTGTCGCCAACGAGCCGAAGCGGCACCACCCTTATGACGGAATCTCCCGAGAAGTGAGACACCCGGATGGTGGAGCGGTCCCGGTCGTCAGGGCCTGCTACCCCCGTTCACCCGGATCACGCTCACCCGGTTGCCGTTGCCGTTGTGGTGCTTCAGCGCGAGCAGCCCGAGGACCGTGTCAGCCGACGCCGGGTTGCGCGTGACGTCGAGCGCCGTGCCGGGCTTGGCCGAGTACATCAGCGCGGAGCCGTTGGCCCCGGCGACCGAGTAGGCCGGCGCGAGCGCGTCGAACGTCATCGGCGTGCCGATGGCGTCGATGAGCCCGTTCTCGCTGCTGGGCGCCACGTAGTACCCGGTGGTGCCGACGGTGTAGCTGATCTTGTGCGAGGCCGCGGCCGGGTCGATGCCCAGCGCCGTGATGCTGACCGGCAGCAACACGACGTTGGTGTCGAACACGTTGGTGTCCACGTCACCGAGCTGGCCGTTGACCGCCTGGACGTCCACGGTGGGGAAGCCCTCGGCGTTCAGGTCCACGGTGTTGACCAGCCAGACGTCGGTGCCGCTCGCCTTCGTGACGTAGGACTCGAAGTCGGGCACGCCGTCGCCGGTGGTGTCGATGTCGACGAACGGGATCGTGTTGCTGCCCAGGTTCGCCCAGTTGCCCCAGGTCGAGATCCCGAAGGCGAGCAGCGCCTGGTCGGCGTGGCCGGCCTGCCGCGCCTGCGCGATGGTGGACGCCGCGCCGACGTACTGCAGGTCACCGGCCTTGGCCGTCTCGTTGATGGTGCAGCCGTCGGTCAGCCTGCCGCGGCACTCGGGCAGCCGCGGGGACTCGCCCTGCAGCTCCAGCACGCTGATCAGCGACTCGTAGCGCTGGCTGCCGGTGCCCTGGTCGACGCCGCGGCCGGTGAGCGTGAAGCGCGCGGTGTCGGCCGCGAAGTTCAGCGACTTCGGGGTGTCGATCGACGACACCGGCTTCGGCGCCGCGTAGACCGGCACGCGCAGCGCCGGGCTGTTGCCGCCGGGCGGCGGGGTGAGCACGACCCGGCCGGAGGCGTCGGCGACGAACTGGCGGGCCATCCCGGCCTGCTCGGTCGCGACCGTCGGGTCGATGACCTTGCGCAGCGCCGTGGGATCGGTGATCCGCAGCGTGACGCGGACCGACGCGGTGCCGCGCGGCGGCACCGTCACCGAGCGGTCCGACAGCTGGTACTGCACGCCGGGCAGGTTGGTGATGCCCTCGTAGGCCACGGCGTAGCGCGCCCAGCTGTCGCCCTTGTTGACCACCTGGATGGTCTTGGTGAGCGTGGTCGGCCGGTCCACCTCGACGGTGCCGAAGGTGACGCTGACCGCGCCCCGGTCGTCCCGCGAGTAGGCCAGCACCTGGTCGTTCAGCGCGGCCTGGGTGTCCAGCCGCCCGGCGCCGACGCGCTGCGGCGCGTAGGTCTTGCCACCGGCGACGATGTCGTGCCCGGCGGTGTTCATCACCAGGGCCTTGATCTCCTCGACGGACCAGTCGGGGTGCGCCTGGCGCAGCAGCGCGGTGACACCGGCGGTCAGCGGCGTCGCCATCGACGTGCCGGACAGGACGGTGCGGTTGTTGCCGCTGCCGCGCAGGGCCGACGAGATCGTGTCACCGGGCGCGGACACGTCCGGCTTGACGGCCGGGCCGCGCACGCCGCGCGAGGTGAACGAGCTCGGGGTGTCCACGATCGCCGGGTCGTAGGTCTGCAGGCTCGCCCGGCCTGCCCCGTACAGGCGGACGGTCAGCGTGCCCGCGTCCAGCGCCGGGCGGATCTGGCTGGTCGCCGACGCCGTGAACTGGAACATCGGGATGGCCGAGTTGCCCGCGATGCCAGCGGCGAAGTGCTCCAGGCTCGACGACAGCAGCACACCGGCGGCGCCGGCGGCCTGCGCGTTGTTGGCCCGCGCGGCCGAACCGCAGGCGCGGGTGGCGTCGTTGTCGTCCCACTCCAGCCATGCGTACTTGCCCGCGACCGCGGCCTTGTCGGCGTCGGAGTAGGGCGCGCAGCCGTCGGCGTTCGCCGAGGACAGCTTCGCCACCGCCGCGGTGCGGTCGAGGGTGTCGTAGCCGGTGTAGTTCTGGCTGTACTGGCCGCCCTTCGGGCCGGCGACACCGGCCGGGGCGGTCACGTCCGCCGCGTCACGCAGGACGGAGACGTCCCGGCTGGACGCCACGGTCAGCGCCTCGGGCGTGTTGCCCGGCGAGCCGCCGACGTCGTAGAGGTCGCCGCCGTTGCCCTCGGCGATGACGGACAGGACGTTGTTCGCGGCCAGCTTGCGCACGAACAGCGAGTCCGGGTCGTCGGGCGCGCCGAAGTCGCTGCCCAGCGACAGGTTGACGATGTCGAGGCGGTCGTCGAAGTCACCGTCGCCGTTGGGGTCCAACGCCCAGTCCAGCGCCTGCGACGTGACGTCTGTGGAGCCCTCGCAGCCGAACACCTTGATCGCGTACAGGGAGGCCTTGGGCGCCATGCCAGGGCCGATCTTCATGGCGTTCAGCGACTCGGTGGTCAGCTTCGAGTAGTCGCCGGTGAAGGTGCTGCCGTCGGCGTTGACGCCGTAGCCGCCGACCGTGCCTGCGACGTGCGTGCCGTGCTCGCCGCAGGCGATCGGGTTGGGGTCCGGCTTGGGGGTGTCGGCGCCGTCGGTGCCGGCGTCGTACTCGTCGCCGACCAGGTCGGTGCCGCCGACCACCTTGGCGTTGGGGAACAGCGGCGTCGGCGCGTCCCGGTCGACCGAGTCGTAGGCCGCCTTCGTGCCGGGGCCGCCGAAGTCGGCGTGGGTGTAGTCGATGCCGTCGTCGATGACGCCGACCTTGATGCCGTCGCCGAGGCGGCCGGTCTGCTGCCACGCGTTGAGCGTGTTGGTCAGCTGAGCGGCGCTCGAGTTGCTGCGCGTCTTCGGCACGACGGTGCGGATCGACGCGACGTCCGGGCGGGCGGCCAGCTCGCGGATCTTCGCGGCGTCGGCGGTCACCACGACACCGGACACGGCGTTCGCGGTCGAGTAGAGCACCTCGGTGCCCGCGTCGAGCGAACGCAGCTGGCCCAGCACGGAGTTCACCACCCCGGCGACGCCGGCGCGCGCGTTGTTCGCCGCCTGCCTGGCGCGGTCCTTGCCCGCGCCGCGCTCGGCGTTGAACGCGTCCACCGCGGGCTGCTGGGTCAGCTCGATGAAGGCGGTCGTCCGGCCCTTGGCCGAGGCCAGCCGTGGGGACAGCTTGCCCTGCAGGCCGTCCGCGGACACCTTGGCCACGGGCTTGCCCGCCGCCAGCGGCTCGTCCTGGGCCGCCGCGCTGCCCGACGCGAAACCGGTCGCGGCGAGCGCGGCGGCGAAGACGGCGGCGAGCGACCGCCGGGTCGTGTTTCTCATGCTTGTTCGCACCCTCACTCCGATCAAGGCGAGGGTGCGAACTTAGCCGGTGCTCCCGCGATGCGCCTAGAGCGCATCGGAGTAATCCGACTTTGGGAGGTAGTGCGCGTTATGCGAACGTGACGGCGCGGATGGTGCGCGCGCCCACGGTCGCGGCGATCGGCTCCAGCAGGTGGGAGTCCACCTCGCGGTCGACGCGCAGGATCATCACCGCGTCCGACCGGTCGGTGGTCTGGCTGATCTGCGCCGCCTCGATGTTGACCGAGGCCTCACCCAGCAGGGTGCCGACGCGGCCCATGATGCCCGGGCGGTCCGGGTACTCCAGGAGCAGCATGTGGCCCTCGGCGCGCAGGTCGAAGTGGCGGCCGTTGACCTCCACCAGCTTCTCCACCTGGTTGTTGCCGGTGACCGAACCCGACACCGACAGCGTGGTGCCGTCGTCGTGCACCGCGCGCACGGTGACCAGGCTGCGCCAGTTCGGGCTCTCCGGCTCGGTGACGATCTCGGTGCGCACACCAAACTCCTCGGCGAGGCGCGGCGCGTTGACGAACGTGACCTGGTCCTCGACCACGCCGGCGAACACGCCCCGCAGGGCGGCCAGCGACAGCACGCTGACGTCCTCCGACGACAGCTCGCCGCGCACCTCGACGGTGACCGCCGACGGCGCCTTCTGGCTCAGCGCGGCCAGCACGGTGCCCAGCTTCTGGGTCAGCGGCAGGTACGGGCGGACCTCCTCGCCCACCACGCCACCGCTGGCGACGTTCACCGCGTCCGGCACGAAGTCGCCGCGCAGGGCGAGCAGCACCGACCGGGCGACGTCGGTGCCCGCGCGGTCCTGCGCCTCGGCGGTCGAGGCGCCCAGGTGCGGGGTGACGACGACGTTGGGCAGGCCGAACAGCGGGCTTTCGGTGGTCGGCTCGGTGACGAACACGTCGATGCCGGCGCCGCCGACGTGGCCGTTGCGGATGGCTTCGGCCAGCGCGTCCTCGTCGACCAGGCCACCGCGCGCGGCGTTGACGATGATCACGCCCGGCTTGGTCTTCTTCAGCGCCTCGGCGTCGATCAGGCCCTTGGTCTCCGGGGTCTTCGGCAGGTGGATCGAGATCATGTCGGCGCGCGCGAGCAGCTCGTCGAGGCTGAGCATCTCGACGCCGAGCTGGGCGGCGCGGGCGGCGGGCACGTACGGGTCGTACGCGACGATCTTGGTGTCGAACGCGGCGAGGCGCTGCGCGAACAACTGCCCGATCTTGCCGAAACCGACGACACCGACGGTCTTGCCGTTCAGCTCGACACCGGTGAACTGGCTGCGCTTCCAGGCGCCGCCCTGCAGGCTCTGGTCGGCGGCGGGCACGCGGCGGGCCACAGCCAGCAGCAGCGCGACGGCGTGCTCGGCGGCAGAGACGATGTTCGAGGTCGGGGCGTTCACCACGAGCACACCGCGCGCGGTGGCGGCGGGCACCTCGACGTTGTCCAGGCCGACACCGGCGCGGGCGACGACCTTCAGGCGCGTGGTGGCGGCCAGCACCTCGGCGTCCACCTTGGTGGCGGAGCGGACCAGCAGCGCGTCGGCGGACTTCACGGCCTCCAGCAGAGCGGGGCGGTCGGTGCCGTCCACGTGCCGGACCTCGACCTCGTCGCCGAACACGGCCAGCGTGGACGGGGCGAGCTTTTCGGCGATGAGGACGACCGGCTTGCTGGGGTTGGTCACGATGGGGCTCCCGTTGACGCGGCTGGGCTCAAACGACGCCCGCGAGTCTAGTCGCGCTGCTCACCGGGCCTGTTAACGGGAGCGCAACCCGGCGAAGACGAGATCGAGGAGCCGGTCCGGGGTGCCCGCGTGCTCACCGGCCCACCCCGCCGCGTGCACCATCAGCAACACCTCGTCGGGCTTGAGGTCCGCGCGCAGCTGACCGGATTCCTGCGCGCGGGCGACGAGTCGCGCGACCGCCGCGCGCATCCCGGCGCAGGCGGCGTGGAGGTCCGAGGTCTCGTCGTTGAGCGCCTCCGCGGTGGCGTCGGCCAGGCCGCGGAACGTGGTGGCGGCGTCGAGCAGGCTCCGCGCGAAGGTGCGCAGGGCGTCCAGCGGGTCCCGGTCTTCGAGGAGTTCTTCGGCGGCGCGGGCCTGCGCCTCGAACCGCTCGCCGAGCAAGGCCACCAGCAGCGCCTCCCTGGTCGGGAAGTGCCGGTAGAGCGTCCCGATCCCGACCCCGGCGCGGCGCGCGATCTCTTCCAGCGAGGCGTCCACACCGAACTCCGCGAAGGCCGTGTGGGCCTCCGCCAGGAGGCGCTCGTAGTTGCGGCGGGCGTCGGCGCGGAGGGGACGGGTGCTGCTCATCACGATCCACTTTAGGCGTGACAAACCGGAGGCCGCCTCCGTACAGTGAACCGGAGGACCCCTCCGAAAGGATTTCGATGAGTTCAGTGGGTGTGTGGCTCTCCGGCGGGAACCCGGTGACCGCCGGCGTGGAACGGGAGCAGCAGGCGCGAATCGACGAGCTCGGTTACGCGTCGGCGTGGATGGGCGAGACCGTCGGCGGGCGGGACGCGTTCGCGCGCTCCGCGGTCTTCCTCGGCGCGACCGGGCGGATCACCGTGGGCTCCGGGATCGCGAACGTGTGGTCGCGGCCGGCGGTGACCGCGCAGGCGGCGGCGCGCACCGTCGCCGAGGCCCACCCCGGGCGGTTCATGCTCGGGCTGGGGATCGGGCACTCGTTCCCGGCCGCGAGCCTCGGGCAGTCGTTCGCGAATCCGCTGCGCGGGATGCGGGACTACCGCCTGCGCACCGCGTTGCACGGCCAGGACGAGCTGCTGAGCCCGCGCCGGGAGCTCGATGCGCAGCCCGCCACGGCGCGATCGTCAGTGGGGCAGATCCCGGGGGGCGGCACCGACGGGGTGCCAGGGCGGACATTCGGCCACGACGCCGGCCGGCAGCTGGACGCGGGCGCCGACCAGGTGCTGATCTCCCCCACCGCGGCGGATCTGCCCGGCGCGGTGGACCAGCTTGCGCGTCTCGCCCCGGCGCTGCCGGGGGTGGCCGCGTGAGCGTCGGCATCTGGACCTTCGCCTTCGACGCCGCGCCGATCGGCCAGGTCCGCGAGGCGGCGGCCGAGATCGAGGAGCTCGGGTTCGACAGCCTGTGGTTCGGCGAGTACCCGGGGCGCGAGGCGCTCACCCAGGCCGCCCTGCTGCTGGGCGCGACCTCGCGCATCACCGTCGCCACCGGCGTCGCCCGCTTCGACCGGCGCAGTCCGGCCGGCGTCGCGGGCGGGGCGCGCGCACTGGCCGAGGCCTACCCCGGCCGGTTCGTGCTGGGCCTCGGCGGGCACGCGCGCGGCGCGCGCCCGGTCGAGAGCATCCGCGCCTACCTGGACGAGATGGACGCGGCGGAGTTCACCAGCCCCGAACCCGTGCCGCCGGCACGGCGGGTGCTCGCCGCGCTCGGCCCGCGCATGCTGCGGCTGGCCGCCGAACGCACCGACGGCGCCCACCCGTACTTCGTGCCGCCGGAGCACACCGCGCTGGCGCGGGAGACCCTCGGGCCGGACGCCTACCTGGCGGTCGAGCAGGGCGTGGTGCTCGACCGCGAGCGGGGCCTGGACATCGCCCGCGCGGAGGTGGGCTTCTACCTCGAGCGGGCCGAGCACCACCGCGTCAACCTCAAGCGCCTCGGCTTCACCGACGACGACCTCGCGGGCAGCACCCGGCTGGTCGAGGCCGTCATCGCGATCGGCGAGGAGGAGATCGCCGGCCGGGTCAAGGCCCACCTCGACGCCGGCGCGGACCACGTGTGCCTGCAGGTGATCACCGACGAGCCCGGCCTGCCCCTGGCCGGCTGGCGGCGGCTGGCCGGCCTGCTGCTCTGACGGCGGCCGATCAGTCCGCAGTCAGCCCCGCCAGGTCGTGGAACTCGCCGTCCCGGGCACCGGCGACGAACGCGTCCCATTCGGACGGTGTGAAGACCAGGACCGGCCCGTCCGGGTCGGTCGCCTTGCGCAGCGCCGTGTAGACGAGACCGTCGACGTGCTCGACCTGCGCGAACTCCAGTTCACCGTCCGTGGCCTGCCACCGCGCCCCGGTGAGATCCAGTTCCTCGCGAACCCGCACCTTGTCGTCCACGTGATCACGGTAACTCCGGAAACGAAAAGGGACCGCCCGGGGGGCGCACCCCGGAGCGGTCCCTTCCTCACCGGAAAACTCAGGCGGTCTCGGTGATCGGCCGGTCGACCCACGACATCAGGCCACGCAGCTTCTTCCCGGTCTCCTCGATCGGGTGCTGCTCGCCGGCTTCCTGCAGCTTGCGGAAGTTGGCGCGGCCTGCCTCGTCCTCGCCGACCCACTCGCGGGCGAAGGTGCCGTCCTGGATCTCGCCCAGGATCTTCTTCATCTCCTCCTTCACCGCGGGCGTGATGACACGCGGGCCGCGGGTGAGGTCGCCGTACTCGGCGGTGTCGGAGATCGAGTAGCGCATCCGGGCGATGCCACCCTCGTACATGAGGTCGACGATGAGCTTCAGCTCGTGCAGCACCTCGAAGTAGGCGATCTCGGGCGCGTAACCGGCCTCGGTCAGCACCTCGAACCCGGTCTGCACCAGCGCGGAGGCGCCACCGCAGAGGACGGCCTGCTCACCGAACAGGTCGGTCTCGGTCTCCTCCTTGAAGGTGGTCTTGATGACACCGGCGCGGGCGCCACCGATGGCGGCGGCGTAGGACAGCGCGAGCGCCTGGGCGTTGCCGGACGCGTCCTGCTCGACCGCGATCAGGGCGGGCACGCCCTTGCCGTCGACGAACTGGCGGCGGACCAGGTGACCGGGGCCCTTCGGCGCCACCATCGCCACGTCCACATTGGCCGGCGGCTTGATCAGCTCGTAGCGGATGTTGAAGCCGTGGCCGAAGAACAGGGCGTCGCCGTCCTTCAGGTTCGGCTCGATGTCCTCGCTGTAGATGAAGCGCTGCTTGGTGTCCGGCGCGAGGATCATGATCAGGTCGGCCTCGGCGGACGCCTCCGCCGGGGTGAGCACCCGCAGGCCCTCCTCCTCGGCCTTCGCGCGCGACTTCGACCCCTCCGGAAGACCGATGCGCACATCGACCCCGGAGTCGCGCAGGCTCAGCGCGTGCGCGTGGCCCTGGCTGCCGTAACCGATCACGGCGACCTTGCGACCCTGGATGATGCTGAGATCGGCGTCGTCGTCGTAGAAGATTTCGACTGACATGAGGGGAACTGATTCCTTTCGGTTTTAAAAAACTGCTAGCGGGGCGCGGAGGCGGTGATCGACCGGGGACCCCGGCCGACCGCGACCATGCCGGACTGCACGATCTCACGCACGCCGTACGGCTCCAGCATGCGCAGAAGGGCACCGAGCTTGTCACCGGTGCCGGTGGCCTCGATGGTGAGCGCCTCGGGCGACACGTCGACCACCTTCGCACGGAACAGCTGGACGGTCTCGAGGACCTGGCTGCGCACGGTGGCATCGGCCCGCACCTTGACGAGCAGCAGTTCGCGCTGCACCGACGAGGCGGGCTCGAGCTCCACGATCTTGATGACGTTGACCAGCTTGTTGAGCTGCTTGGTCACCTGTTCGAGCGGTAGCTCCTCAACGGCGACCACGATCGTCATCCGGGACACCTCGGGGTTTTCCGTGGGCCCGACGGCGAGGGACTCGATGTTGAAACCGCGGCGGGAGAACAACCCGGCGACTCTGGCGAGCACCCCGGGGACATTCTCCACCAACACGGACAGCGTATGCCTGGTCACTGCGAAACCTCGTCGTCCTCGAACAGCGGGCGGATGCCGCGCGCGGCCATGATCTCGTCGTTGCCGGTCCCGGCCGCCACCATGGGCCAGACCTGGGCGTCCTTGCCGACCACGAAGTCGATCACGACGGGGCGGTCGTTGATCTCCATCGCGCGGCGGATGACGTCGTCGACCTCGTCCTTGGTCTCGCACCGCAGGCCCGCGCAGCCCAGCGCCTCGGCCAGCAGCGTGAAGTCCGGGATCCGGTGCTTGTGGGTGCCGAGGTCGGTGTTGGAGTACCGCTCGGCGTAGAACAGGTTCTGCCACTGGCGGACCATGCCCAGGTTGCCGTTGTTGATGACGGCGACCTTGATCGGCGCGCCCTCGATGGCGCAGGTGGCCAGCTCCTGGTTGGTCATCTGGAAGCAGCCGTCGCCGTCGATGGCCCACACCTGCTTGTCCGGCACGCCGAACTTGGCGCCCATCGCGGCGGGCACCGCGTAGCCCATGGTGCCGAGGCCGCCGGAGTTGAGCCAGGTGCGCGGGTTCTCGTACTTGATGAACTGCGCGGCCCACATCTGGTGCTGGCCGACACCCGCGGTGTAGACGGCGTCCGGCCCGACGATCTGGCCGATGCGCTCGATGACGTACTGCGGCGACAGGGTGCCGTCGGACGGCCACTCGTAGCCCGCCGGGAAGGTCTGGCGCCACGCGTCGATCTGCGTCCACCACGGGGCCAGGTCCGGCTCGCCGATGCGGTCGGTCTCGGCCTTCACCGCGTCGATCAGCTCGGTGATGATCTCCGCGCAGTCCCCGACGATCGGCACGTCGGCCTTGCGGTTCTTGGAGATCTCGGCCGGGTCGATGTCGGCGTGGACGACCTTGGCCTCCGGCGCAAACGACGACAGCTGGCCGGTCACCCGGTCGTCGAACCGGGCGCCGAGCGCGACCAGCAGGTCGGCGCGCTGCATCGCGGCGACCGCGGCGACCGAGCCGTGCATGCCGGGCATGCCCAGGTGCTGCTGGTGCGAGTCGGGGAACGCGCCGCGGGCCATCAGCGTGGTGACCACGGGGATGCCGGTCAGCTCGGCCAGCTCCTTCAGCTGCGCGTGGGCCTGCGCCTTGATCACGCCGCCGCCGACGTAGAGGACCGGGCGGCGGGCCTGCGCGATGAGCCGCGCGGCCTCGCGGACCTGCTTGCCGTGCGGGCGCAGCGTCGGCCGGTAGCCGGGCAGGTGCAGCTCCGGCGGCCAGGAGAACGAGGTGGTCTCCTGCAGCACGTCCTTGGGGATGTCGACCAGGACCGGGCCGGGGCGGCCGGTGGAGGCGAGGTGGAACGCCTCGGCGATCACGCGCGGGATGTCGATGGGGTCGGTGACCAGGAAGTTGTGCTTGGTGATCGGCATCGTGATGCCGCAGATGTCGGCTTCCTGGAACGCGTCGGTGCCGATCAGCGGCCGGGTCTGCTGGCCGGTGATCGCGACGACCGGGACGGAGTCCATGTTCGCGTCGGCCAGCGGGGTGACCAGGTTGGTCGCGCCGGGACCCGAGGTCGCCATGCACACGCCGACCTTGCCGGTAGCCTGCGCGTACCCAGTGGCCGCGTGCCCGGCGCCCTGCTCGTGGCGGACGAGGACGTGCCGCACCTTCGTCGAGTCCAGGAGCGGGTCGTAGGCAGGCAGGATGGTGCCACCCGGAATGCCGAAGACCACCTCGACGCCCATCGCCTCGAGCGAGCGCACCAGCGACTGCGCGCCGGTCACCCGGACCGGCGTGCCTGCGGGCGGGGCTGGCTTCGGGCGGCTGCCGAGCTGGGCCGGCGACGCGGCGGCCGGATTCGCTCCGGGTTTCGTTTCCGATCGCGACGTGGCGCTTGTCATCAGTTCTGCCTCGTGGGTCTCGTCGGGCTTCTCGTCGGGTGGTGGGGTTCGGGGCTGGCGGTGGGCAACAAAAAACCCCCGCCGACCTTTCCAGGTCGCACGAGGGTCGCGCGTCGACGCAGTGGGTTCGATGGTCCCTACGCGTCGACGCGCGGGGGAAGTACGAGGCCAATCTGCGGGTTCACGGCGGTGACGTTATCGGGTCGCGTCGAACAGTGTCAACTCTGCGGGACGGTGATCCCGGATACTGGGCGCACCCGGCCGTGGCGTCCCGGTGGGCGGGAGGCACCATGGTGGCGTGGCCGAAACCCAGCAAGAGGGCCGGAAGGCGATCTTCCGCGTTCCGCTGATCACCCTGCTCGCCGTCGTGTTCCTGGCGGTCTGCATGATCCCCGCCGCCTTCGCCGACGTGCCGGGGCTGTGGCTGATGTACGTCATCCCGATCGGGTTGTTCGTCTTCGTGGTGCGCACCCGCACGGTCGCCTCCGCGCGCGGCCTGGACGTGCGGACGGTGTTCGGCCACCGCGAACTGCCGTGGTCCTCGCTCAAGGGGCTGGCGATCAACGACAAGGCCAAGGTCCGCGCGGTGCTGACGGACGGCAGCGAGGTCCCGCTGCCGTCCGTCCGCACCCGCCACCTGCCGGTGATCTCCCTGGTCAGCGAGGGCCGCATGAAGGACCCGAGCGGCCTGACCGACGACCTGGACACCGAGGACGCCGAGGACGTTGGGAAGGACACCGGCCAGTCCTGATCACGCCGGGCGTAACCTGGCTGCCATGCCTGCTCTGCGCTCCCGAACAACCACCCATGGCCGCAACGCCGCGGGCGCCCGGTCCCTCTGGCGGGCCACCGGGCTGACCGACGGCGACTTCGGCAAGCCGATCGTCGCGATCGCCAACTCCTACACCCAGTTCGTGCCCGGGCACGTGCACCTCAAGGACCTCGGCGACATCGTGGCCGGGGCGATCCGCGAGGCCGGTGGCGTGGCGCGCGAGTTCCACACGATCGCGGTGGACGACGGCATCGCCATGGGGCACAGCGGCATGCTCTACTCGCTGCCCTCGCGCGAGATCATCGCCGACTCGGTCGAGTACATGGTCAACGCGCACCAGGCCGACGCGCTGGTCTGCATCTCCAACTGCGACAAGATCACCCCGGGCATGCTCAACGCCGCGATGCGCCTGAACATCCCGGTGGTGTTCGTCTCCGGCGGCCCGATGGAGGCCGGCAAGGCGGTCGTCGTGGACGGCGTCGCGCACGCGCCGACCGACCTGATCACCAGTATCTCCGCCTCGGCCAACCCCGCCGTCGACGAGGACGGGCTGTCCATTGTGGAGCGGTCCGCGTGCCCGACGTGCGGGTCGTGCTCGGGCATGTTCACCGCGAACTCGATGAACTGCCTGACCGAGGCGCTGGGCCTGTCGCTGCCGGGCAACGGCTCGACGCTGGCCACGCACGCCGCGCGCCGCAAGCTGTTCGAGGACGCCGGCCGCACGGTGATGGAGCTGTGCAAGCGCTGGTACGGCGAGGACGACGACAGCGTGCTGCCGCGGTCGATCGCCAACCGCAAGGCGTTCGAGAACGCGATGGCGCTGGACATGGCGATGGGCGGCTCGACCAACACGGTGCTGCACATCCTGGCCGCGGCGCAGGAGGGCGAGGTCGACTTCACGATCTCCGACATCGACGAGATCGGCCGCCGCGTGCCGTGCCTGTCGAAGGTCGCGCCGAACTCCGACTACCACATGGAGGACGTGCACCGGGCCGGCGGCATCCCCGCCATCCTCGGTGAGCTGAACCGGGCCGGGCTGCTCAACCGGGATGTCACTGCCGTGCACTCCTCTTCGCTCGAGGAGTGGCTGTCCAAGTGGGACATCCGCGGCGGGTCGGCTTCCGAGGAAGCGATCGAGCTGTTCCACGCCGCGCCCGGCGGGGTCCGCACCACGGAGGCGTTCTCCACCTCCAACCGGTGGACCGAGCTGGACACGGACGCGGCGAACGGCTGCATCCGCGACATCGAGCACGCCTACACCAAGGACGGCGGGCTGGCAGTGCTGCGCGGCAACCTGGCCGAGAACGGCGCGGTGATCAAGTCCGCGGGTATCGACGAGGAGCTGTGGCGGTTCCAGGGCCCGGCGCGCGTGGTCGAGAGCCAGGAGGAGGCCGTCTCGGTCATCCTGAGCAAGAAGATCCAGCCGGGTGAGGTGCTCGTGGTCCGCTACGAGGGTCCCGCCGGCGGCCCTGGCATGCAGGAGATGCTGCACCCGACGGCGTTCCTCAAGGGCGCCGGGCTGGGCAAGAAGTGCGCGTTGATCACCGACGGCCGGTTCTCCGGCGGCTCGTCCGGGATCTCGGTCGGGCACATCTCGCCGGAGGCCGCGTCGGGCGGCACGATCGGCCTGGTCCAGGACGGCGACCAGATCCTGATCGACGTGCACGAGCGGAAGCTGGAGCTGCTGGTGGACGCCGACGTGCTGGCCGAGCGCCGGGCGAAGATGGAGGCCTCGGAGCGGCCGTGGCAGCCGGTGGACCGCCAGCGGCCGGTGACCGCGGCCCTGCGCGCCTACGCGCGGATGGCCACTTCCGCCGACACGGGCGCCGTGCGCGACCCGAACAAGTAGGCCTGACGAGAAAAGGGCCCCGGCTGCTCGCAGCCGGGGCCCTTTTCGTCGTCCGGGTTCAGCGGGCCAGCACGATGACCACGACGGCGGCCGCGGCGGCGATCAGCAGGAAGAACAACCCGAACGGCACCGGCCGGCGCCGCCACGGGGTGTTGACGTCCAGCGCGATCCGCCCGGAGCCGGTGAACAGCAGCGCGAACGCCACGGTCGCCAGCAGCAGCTCGAACTCGAACCCGTTCGGCTCGAAGAACCCGCCGCGCCACTGGACGTAGACCATGTTCACGGTGACGCCGAGGATCGCCGCGGCGCCGATCTGGGTGAACAGGCCCAGCACCACGAGCACCGCGCCGATCAGTTCGCTCAACCCGGTGATCCACGCGAGCAGCGTCGGCTGGGCCGTGTAGCCCATCGACTCCAGCATCCGCGCCGTGCCGTCGATGCCTGGGCCGCCGAACAGCCCGAACACCTTCTGCAACCCGTGCGCGCCGAGGATCGCCCCGAGCGCCAGCCGCAGCGCGAGCAGACCGAAGTCGATCCCGCCGTGGTAGCGGTTCACCGGCGGCGACGGCCGGTCCTCGACGTCGGAGAGCATGCTGGTGCTGCTGCTCTCGGTGGGCTGGTAGTACCCGGATTCCGTGAACAGGTTCTGGGTCTTCGACTCGTCCTGAGGGCTGGTCACCCGCGCAGGTTAGGCCATCCGTGTCGGATGCGCGACAGGTTCCGGTGCTCAGCTGCCGAACACCGACATGATGAGCGCGCCCAGCGCCGCGGGGAACACCTCTGCCGGGTCCGCTTCGCCGGTGGTCAGCGTCGCCGTCAGGGTGCGGCTGCCGTCCGGCGTGCTGATCATCAGGGCGCCGTAGCCGCCCGGGGCGCCGCCGTTGTGGTGCACGATCGTGCCCGCCGGGCCGAGGTCCTGCACCCACAGGCCGAGTCCGAGGTTGAGCTCGCCGTGCGGGGTGAGCATCTCGGCCAGCAGCGGGGCGGGCAGGAGCCGGCCGCCGAGCAACGCGGAGATGAAGGTGTTCAGGTCCTCGGCGGTCGAGATCAGGTCACCGGCGCCGGCCAGCAGGGTGGGGTTCTGGCGGCTGACGTCGACGAGGGTGCCGTCCTCGCAGCGGTAGTAGCCGTGCGCGTGCGGTCCGGGCAGGTCCGGCGAGGTCGCCGACACCACGGTGTCCGCGAGCCCGAGCGGCCCGAGGATGCGCCGCCGGGCCTCCTCGGCGTAGGTGTTGCCGGTGACGGCGTTCGCGCTGTCGCAGCCGCCGCGGTTCGAGCCGGGCGCCGGTCAGAGCCTTGCCCTGCGACGGGAGCCCCATGACGAACGTGCCGTCGGCGTCGAGCTCGCCGGTGTAGTTGTAGAGGCCGCTGGTGTGCTGCAACAGCATCCGCACGACCGGTCCAGCGGCCGCGGTCGTCGCGGACGCACATCTCGGCGGCGGCGAACCCGGCGTCGACGAGGGCCTGGACAGCCTGCCGCCGCTCGGGCCGGTCCGGCTCGGCGACCTGGACGGCGGGGGCGTCGACGTTCTGCATTGTGTGTTACTTCGGTATCGGTGCAACGTGGTCGATGCGACTACATTCGCCCGCCGGCCTGACACCGCACCGCCTCCGCGCTGACACGGTGCCTGACACACCCCGGGGTTTGTCAGGTGGTTTCGCGCTCGCCCGCGCTGCGCTCGATGCAGAACTCGTTGCCTTCGGGATCGAGCAGCGTGACCCAGCCGAGCCCGTCGGGTGTCCGGTGGTCCTCGTGCACGCGCGCGCCGAGCCCGAGAAGGCGCTCGACCTCCGCGTCGCGGGACCGTTCGTCCGGCATCCAGTCGAAGTGGACGCGGTTCTTCACCGTCTTGTCCTCGGGAACCCGGATGAACAGCAGGCCCGGCAGCGGCGCGGGCGCCTCGACCAGCACCTCGGGGTCGCCGGGCGAATCCTCGCCGGAGACCGGCCACCCGGTCACCTCGCTCCAGAACCGGGCCAGCTCGTAGGGCTCGGCGCAGTCGATCGTCACGTGGCGGAGGATCATCCCTAGTACTCTCCGTGCACGAGGTTCTGCGGCAGCTCCCCGCCGGCGTAGCGGGCGATCTCCGCGGCGACCACGGCGTACGAGCGCCGCTTGCTGCCCGTCACCGAGCCGGCCACGTGCGGCGTCAGCAGCACGTTCGGCGCGGTCCACAGTGGATGGTCCGCGGGCAGCGGCTCGGGGTCGGTGACGTCCAGCGCGGCCCGCAGGCGGCCCGCGGTTAGCTCGGCCACCAGCGCGTCCGTGTCGACCACCGGTCCGCGCGCGGCGTTGACAAGGATCGCGCCGTCGGGCATCGCGGCGAGGAACTTCGCGTCCACCATCCCCCGGGTGCGCGAGGTCAGCGGCACCATCAGCGCGACGACGTCGTGCGCGCCCAGCAGCGCGGGCAGCTCGTCCACCGGGTGCACGCCCTCACGCGCGCTGACGCCGACCATCGTGACCCGCGCGTCGAACGCCACCAGGCGGCGCTTGAGCTGCCGCCCCAGGTCACCGGCCCCGACGACGAGCACCCGCTTGTCCTGCAGCGTGTCGGTGGCGTGCAGGTTCCAGCGGTGCGCGGCCTGGTCGGCGGCGAACCCGGGCAGCTCGCGGTAGATCGACAGCAGCACGGCGACGACCCATTCGGCCGTGCTGCCGCCATGCGCGCCGCGGCAGGTGGACAGCAGCACACCGTCCGGCACGGTCCCGATCCAGTTCTCCGCGCCCGCCGACAGCAGCTGGATGAGCTTCAGGTTCGGCAGCGCCCCGAGCACCGCGTCGCGTTCCTCGGGCCGGTGCGCGCCGGGGACGAGGACCTCGGCGTCGGCGGCCTCGGGCGGCAGCGGCTCGCGCCAGCTGTAGCGGACGGGCCGCACCCCGGGCAGCTCGCCGAGCACGTGCAGGCCGTCTTCGTCGGGGACCAGAACCGTGACGGGCATGATCGCCACGGTACTTACCCGTCGTTCACCCACCGGCACCTAGGCTGGGAGCGTGCGTGTCGGGAACGGGAAGGCGCCGTGGTGGCTGGTGGCGGCCTGCGGGCTGCTGCTGACCGGCTGCGCGCAGTTCGACGACCGGGCCGCGAACCAGACGTTCGAGCCTGCCCCGGAGCTGACCGCCCCGGCCGGGCCGCAGCCGGAACTGCCCGAGGTGGACGGCGGTGACGACGAGTCGCGGCCCAGCTCGCCGCAGACGTCGATCCCGCCGCCGCAGGGATGCACCGACTACGACCAGTCGGTGATCGCGACGTGCCTGGACACCGTGTCCGCGCTCGCCGCGTTGCCGGACACCGGCGCCGCGCCGAGCGCGCTGGCCGCGGAGCGCAAGACGGGCCGCGTGCTGCAGGTGTCGAGCGGCCACACGCCGGCCGAGGTCATCCGCCTGGACGTGCAGGCGACCGGTGACGGCGGCCTGACCGGGCTGGCGCTGTCCCCGACGTTCGCCGAGGACCAGCTGGTGTTCGCCTACGTCACGACGGCCACCGACAACCGGGTGGTCCGCTTCACGCGTGGCCAGCAGCCGAAGGCGCTGCTGACGGGCATCCCGAAGGGCGCGACGGGCAACCGGGGCGCGATCATGACCGACGGCAAGGGCGCGCTGCTGGTCGCGACGGGCGACGCGGGCAACCCGTCGGCGGCGGCGGACCCGAACTCGCTGGCCGGGAAGGTCCTGCGCATCGACACGGCGGGCAACGCGGCGCAGGGGAACCCGACGCCCGGCTCGCGGGTGTACGCGAGCGGCGTGCACTCCCCCGGCGGCCTCTGCAAGGCGACGGACGGTTCCCGGATGTGGATCACGGACCGGGGCTCGTCGGCGGACGCGTTGTACGCGATCACGCCGGGCGCGTCGCTCGCGGTGCCGACGTGGACGTGGCCGGAGAAGCCGGCGCTGGCGGGCTGCGCGGACAGCGGCTCGGCGGTCGTCATCGCCACCTCGGTTGGCGCCAACCTGCAGGAACTGCCCATCACGCTGGACGGTTCCGTGGGCGGCAAGCCGAAGACGCTGATGGACGGCAAGAACGGCACCGCGTACGGCCGCTACGGCGGGCTGGACCAGATCGACAGCCAGTTCGCGCTCGTGGGCACCGTCAACAAGGACGGCGGCCAGCCGATTTCCAGCGACGACCGGGTCGTGCTGATCTCGCTGCAGGCCACCCCGAGCGGCGGCAGCGGCAAGGACTAGGAGCCAGGTCGGCGCCCCGGCAACGAAAGCCGACCAGCCCCACACCCGGAACCGCAGGCCGGCAACGCAAGCCCGAAACGCCCCGAACCACTCCCCTCCCGCAACCCGATCCCCAGCCCAAATCGGTTGCCGAGCCGCCGGGTCAAGGCACGCTTTCCCGCCTTGACGCGGTGTCTCGGCAACCGAACACTGAAAGATCGGGTTCGGGAGGGCACCAAATCCGGGCGTAGCGAAGCGAAGCCGGCGCAGTAGAAACCCGCATAGCGAAAACCTCAGGCCCGGCGGCGCAGCGCCCGAACGTCCAGCACAGCCGCCACCAGCGAGGCCAGCGCACCGAGCATCCCCAGGTACCGGCCGATCCCGGCGTACAGCCCGATGCCGCCCTCGTCGAGCAGCTCGCGCGTGTCCTCGTCGAACTGCCAGCCCATCGCGAACCAGCCGAGGACCATCAACAACAACGCGACCCCGGCGAAGATCAGCCACAGGTGCGGCAGCCCGGCGACGCGCACCTTGCGGAACTGTCCGAACGCGACCACCGCGACACCGGCGAGGAGCAGCAGCAACGGCCCGCACCAGGCGAGGAACCCGGTGGTCCAGGCGTCCCGCGCGACGTCGGAGGACGGCAGTTCCCGCAGGGCCTCGTCGACGACCTGGTTCGTCGCGGACAGGTTCGTCCACGGCAGGAACAGGGCGAGCGTGGCCACCACGCCCGCCCCGAACGCCGTCCACTCGCGCCAGCTGACGCGGGCCAGCGAGAACCGCTCGGGCTCTGCGGACACCTTCGACGGCATCCTCAGGCGCCCACCCGCTCGATGATCAGCTCGCGGACGCGCTTGGCGTCGGCCTGGCCCTTGGTCGCCTTCATGACCGCGCCGACGATCGCGCCCGCCGCCTGCACCTTGCCGCCACGGATCTTGTCCGCGATGTCCGGCTGCGCGGCCAGCGCCTCGTCCACCGCGGCGAGCAGCGCCGAGTCGTCCGAGACGACCTTCAGGCCCCGCTTCTCCACGACCTCGTCCGGCTCGCCCTCACCGGCCAGCACGCCCTTGACGACCTCGCGCGCGAGCTTGTTGGTCAGCTCGCCGGCGTCGACCAGCGCCGCCACACGAGCGACCTGCGCCGGGGTGATCGGCAGCGCGGCGATCTCGGTCTCGCGCGCGTTGGCCTCCTGCGCCAGGAAGTTCACCCACCAGCTGCGGGCGTCGTTCGGCTTCGCGCCCTCGGCGACGGTCGCCTCGACCAGCTCGACCGCGCCCGAGTTGAACAGGTCGCGCAGCTCCTCGGCGGACAGGTTCCACTCGCTCTGGATCCGCTTGCGGCGCGCGGCCGGCATCTCCGGCAGCGTCCCGCGCAGCTGTTCGACCCACTCGCGCGACGGCGCGATCGGGACCAGGTCGGGCTCCGGGAAGTACCGGTAGTCCTCGGCGGTCTCCTTGGTGCGGCCCGGCGAGGTGGTGCCGTCGGACTCCTGGAAGTGCCGGGTCTCCTGGGTGACCGTGCCGCCCGCGACCAGCACCGCGGCCTGTCGCGTCATCTCGTACCGCACGGCGCGCTCGACGCTGCGGAAGGAGTTGACGTTCTTGGTCTCGGTGCGGGTGCCGAACTCGGTGGCGCCCTTCGGCATCAGCGACACGTTCGCGTCGCAGCGCAGCGAGCCCTGGTCCATCCGCACGTCGGAGACGTCCAGCGCCAGCAGCAGGTCCCGCAGCGCGGTCACGTACGCGCGGGCGACCTCGGGGGCCCGCTCGCCCATGCCGACGATCGGCTTGGTGACGATCTCGATGAGCGGCACGCCGGCGCGGTTGTAGTCCAGCAGCGAGTGCTCCGCGCCGTGAATGCGGCCGGTGGCGCCACCGACGTGCAGCGACTTGCCGGTGTCCTCCTCCATGTGCGCGCGCTCGATCTCCACGCGCACGACCTCGCCGTCGTCCAGCGTCACGTCCAGGTAGCCGTTGAACGCGATCGGCTCGTCGTACTGCGAGGTCTGGAAGTTCTTCGGCATGTCCGGGTAGAAGTAGTTCTTCCGGGCGAACCGGCACCACTCGGCGATCTCGCAGTTCAGCGCGAGGCCGATGCGGATCGCGCCCTCGACGCCCTTGCCGTTGAGCACCGGCAGCGCGCCGGGCAGGCCGAGGCAGGTCGGGCACACGTTGGTGTTGGGCTCGCCGCCGAACTCGTTGGCGCAGCCGCAGAACATCTTCGTCTTGGTGTTCAGCTCGACGTGGACCTCGAGCCCGAGCACCGGGTCGAACCGCTCGACGACCTCGGCGTAGTCCATCACTTCGGCAACGGCGGTCACGCCGAGACTCCCTTCAGCTCCGGAACCCGGTCGATGATCGACCCGCGCGCGACCTCGTAGGCGGCGCCGACCCGGTAGAGCCGGTCGTCGGCGAGCGCCGGGGCCATGATCTGCAGGCCGACCGGCAGCCCGTCCTCATCGGACAGTCCACTGGGCACGCTCATGGCGGCGTTGCCGGCCAGGTTGGCCGGGATCGTGCACAGGTCGGCGAGGTACATGGCCATCGGGTCGTCGACCCGCTCGCCGATCTTGAACGCGGTGGTCGGGGTGGTCGGCGAGACCAGCACGTCCACCTTCTCGAACGCGGCCGCGAAGTCGCGGGAGATCAGCGTCCGCACCTTCTGCGCCGAGCCGTAGTAGGCGTCGTAGTAGCCGGAGGACAGCGCGTACGTGCCGAGCATGATGCGGCGCTTGACCTCGGCGCCGAAACCGGCCTCGCGGGTGGCCGACATGACCTCTTCGGCGCTGTGCGAACCGTCGTCGGCGACCCGCAGGCCGTAGCGCATGGCGTCGAACCGGGCCAGGTTCGACGACGCCTCGCTCGGCGCGATCAGGTAGTACGCCGGCAGCGCGTAGACGAAGTTCGGGCAGGACACCTCGACGACCTCGGCGCCGAGCGCCGTGAGCTGCTCGACCGCGCCCTCGAACGAGCGCTGCACGCCGGCCTGGTAGCCCTCGCCGCTGAACTCCTTGACCACGCCGACCTTGACGCCCTTGAGGTCACCGCGCAGGCCCTCGCGGGCGGCGGCGACGACCGGCGGCACCGGCGCGTTGATCGAGGTCGAGTCGAGCGGGTCCCACCCGCCGATGACCTCGTGCAGCAGCGCGGCGTCCAGCACGGTGCGGGCGCACGGCCCGGCCTGGTCGAGCGAGGACGAGAACGCCACCAGCCCGTAGCGGGACACCCCGCCGTAGGTCGGCTTCACGCCGACCGTGCCGGTGACCGCGCCCGGCTGGCGGATCGAGCCGCCGGTGTCGGTGCCGATCGCCAGCGGCGCCTCGAAGGCGGCCAGCGACGCGGCGGAGCCACCGCCGGAGCCGCCCGGGATGCGGGCGTGGTCCCACGGGTTGTGCGTCGGGCCGAACGCGGAGTTCTCGGTGGAGGAGCCCATCGCGAACTCGTCCATGTTGGTCTTGCCCAGGATCGGCACGCCCGCCTCGCGCAGCTTGCGTGTGACCGTCGAGTCGTACGGCGGGATCCAGTTCTCCAGGGTCTTCGAGCCGCACGTGGTGGGCAGGCCCTGGGTGGTCAGCACGTCCTTGAGGGCGAGCGGGACACCGGCGATCGGCGAGGCCGGGGCCTGGCCGCCGGCCAGCGCGGCGTCGACCTCACGGGCCGCCGCGAGGGCGCCCTCGGCGTCGACGTTGAGGAACGCGTGGACGTGGTCGTCGACCTCGCCGATGCGGTCCAGGTGCGCCTGCGTGACCTCCGCGGCCGACACCTCGCGCGCGTGGATCTTCTCGGCCAGCTCGGCGGCCGACAGCCGTGTTAGGTCGGTCACTGTTCCTCCCCCAGGATCCGCGGCACCCGGAAGCGGCCCTCTTCGGCGGCCGGCGCACCGGCCAGCGCCTGCTGCTGGGTGAGCCCGGGCCGGACCACGTCCTCGCGGAAGACGTTCGTGAGCGGCACGGCGTGCGAGGTCGGCGGCACGTCGTCGGCGGCGACCTCGCTGACCTTGGCGACCGCGTCCAGGATCTGGTCGAGCTGACCTGCGAAAACGTTCAGCTCGTCGTCGGTGACCGCGAGCCTGGCGAGCTTGGCCAGGTGCGCGACCTCGTCGCGGGAAATGTTGGGCACGCGGGTGACTCCCGGGGTGTGCGGATCGGTGTTTCGGTGAGTCACAAGTCTATGGCGGCGGGCCTTGCGACCTCGACCGGGTTGTGCACGGCGGGCTCGCGATCCGGTCTCGGTAGGCAGACGATGGCTCCCCGTGACGGCCTTCGTCTGTCACAATCAGCGGCCGGTTGCGCTCCCCGGCGAGGCGGGAGCGCCGGACCCGAGAGGGGTTCACGTTGTCCTTCCTGATCCGGGTGCAGCTCCCGGACACGCCAGGAACCCTCGGAGCGGTCGCGACGGCTCTCGGCATGATCGGGGCGGACATCCTCTCGGTGGACGTGGTCGAGCGCGGCGGCGGCGTCGCGATCGACGACATGGTCGTGGAACTGCCCTCCGGCAGGCTGCCGGACGCCGTGATCACCGCGGCGGAGAGCGTGGAGGGCGTCGAGGTCGACGCGGTGCGGCCGTACGCCGGCGTGCTGGACACCCACCGCGAGCTGGAACTGGTCGAGGAGATCGCCGCGCAGCCGGCCTCCGGGCTGGCCGTGCTGGTCGAGGGCGTGCCGCGGATCATCCGGGCGGGCTGGGCGATCGTGGTGTCGGTCAGCGAGCCGGGCGTGGACCGGCTGGCCTCCTCCAGCGCGGCGCCCGAGGCGCCGATCACCGATCTGCCGTGGCTGCCGCTGGAGCGCGCCACGATCCTGGACTCCGAGGACTCCTGGGTGCCGGAAACCTGGCAGGAGCTGGGCACCGAGCTGGCCGCGACGCCGCTGGGCAAGCCGGACAAGGCGCTGCTCGTCGGCCGCCCGGGCGGCCCGATGTTCCGGGCCGCCGAGGTCGCGCGCCTGGCGCACCTGGCCGGGATCGTCGCCGTCGTGCTCGACGGCTGATCACGGCACCTTCGACGGCCACCAGATCCGCCGCCCGACGTCCAGCGTCAGGGCCGGCACCAGCAGCGACCGCACGATCAGGGTGTCGAGCAGGACGCCGAACGCGACGATGAACGCGATCTGCGCCAGGAACAGGATCGGGATGACCGCCAGCGCCGCGAAGGTGGCGGCGAGCACCACCCCGGCCGAGGTGATCACGCCGCCGGTGAGCATGAGCCCGCGCAACGTGCCCTCGTGCGTGTTCGTGCGGAGGGCCTCCTCGCGCACCCGGGTCATCAGGAAGATGTTGTAGTCGATCCCGAGCGCCACCAGGAAGACGAACCCGAACAGCGGCACCGCCGGGTCCGCGCCGGGGAAGTCCAGCAGGTGGTTGAACACCAGCGCGGACACGCCCATCGTCGCCGCGAAGGACAGCACCACGGTCGCGATCAGCAGCAGCGGCGCGAGCAGGGCCCGCAGCAGCAGCGCGAGCACCGCGAAGATCACCACGAGGACGATCGGGATGATCACCGCCCGGTCCCGCTCGGAGGTCTCCTGCGTGTCCAGCTGGGTGGCGGTGGTGCCGCCGACGACGGCGTCCGCGCCGGGCACCGCGTGCACGGCCTCCCGGATGCGTCCGACGGTGTCGAGCGCGGCTTCCGAGTCGGCGGCGTCGGTGAGGATCGCGACGACCTGGACGCGGCCGTCGACCACGTTGGGAACCGCGGCGACCTGCGCCACCCCGTCCACCCGCGCGGCCTGTGCGACGGCCTCGCCCCGGCCCGCGTTGGCGATGATCGTGGTCGGCGAGCCGGACCCGCCGGGGAAGTGCTTGACCAGCACCTCCTGGCCGGCGACCGAGTCGACCGGGGTGAGGAACAGGTCGGACTGCGCGACGCCGCCCGCCTTGAGCTGTGGGACGAACGCGGCGCCCGCCAGCAGCAGGACGGTGGTGCCGATCCAGATCGCCCGCGGTTTGGCCGCGACGGCCTTGGCGATCCGGCCCCAGATGCCGCGCGACTCCGGGTGCGGCGAGCCGAGCTTGGGCCGGACCGGCCAGAACGCGGCCCGGCCGAGCAGGGCGAGCGCGGCGGGCAGGAACGTGACGGAGGCTGCGAACGCGGCGGCGATGCCGATCGCGGCGACCGGGCCGAGACCGCGGTTGGACTGCAGGTCGGAGAACAGCAGGCAGAGCACGCCGAGCACGACGGTCCCGGCCGAGGCGGCGATCGGCGGCAAGGTGGCGCGCCAGGCCAGTTTGACGGCTTCGTAGCGGCTCTCGGTGTCGCGGAGTTGTTCGCGGAACCGGGAGACCAGGAGGAGCGCGTAGTCGGTGGCCGCGCCGAAGACCAGGATGAACAGGATGCCCTGGCTCTGCCCGTTGAGGGTGAGGACGTCGTGGTCGGCGAGCAGGTAGACGACCAGGCTGGCCAGCCCGAGCGCGAAGACGGCGGAGACCAGCACGACGACGGGCAGCAGCGGGCTGCGGTAGACCACGACGAGGATGAGCGCCACGACGATCCCGGCGACCAGCAGGAGCAGGCCGTCGATGCCGCCGAACGCGGTGACGAGGTCGGCGATCTGCGCGGCCGGTCCGGCGACGAGGACGGTCAGCCCCGGCGGCGCCTGGCGGAGTTCGGCGCGGATCTGCTCGACGACCTCGCCGGGTTCGCCGCCGACCAGGACGGAGACGGTGAGTTCGAGGGCCTGGCCGTCCTGGGACGGCTGCGGGCTCGCGACCTGCGTGACGCCGGGGACGGCCTGGATGCGGGCCGCCGCCTCGGCGAGGAAGGCGTTGTCCTGGGGCGTGACGCCGCTGGTGCGCTCGGCGACGACGATCGCCGGGAGGGTCTGGTCGGTGCTGAAGGTGCGCTGCTCGTTCAGCGCGCGGGTGGATTCGGCGGACGCCGGGAGGAAGGCGGAGTTGTCGTTGGTGGCGACGTCGCTCAGCTTGCCCGCGTAGGGGCCGCCGAAGCCCCCGAGCGCCAGCCAGGCGACGACGAGCAGGGCGGGGACGAGCCAGCGTGCGGTCCTCATGGGCTAATACAGTCCTAGGGATCGGAGAGTTGTTCAGCATGCTGAACATTACCGGGAGGTGCGGTTGCCCGCAGAGGAAGGCCCGGCAAATCGGACATCGCTCGAGGGTGCGGAAGGGATGGCCTCCTGGCCCACCGGGCGGTTGCTGTCCGCGGCGGCGCGACTGGTCGAGCAGCGGTGGACGGCGCGGCTGGAGACGCTCGGGCTGTCGCACGCCGGGCTGATCGCGTTGCACACGCTGCGCGGCGGGCCGTTGTCGCAGCGCGCGCTGGCCCGCCGGTGCCAGGTGACGGACCAGACGATGAGCCGCACCCTGGACCGGCTGTCCAGATCCGGCTACGTCACGCGGGTGCCCGATCCGCTCGACGGCCGCCGCTCCCTGGCGCGGCTCACCCCCGCGGGCGAAGAGGTGCTGGCCACTTCGGAGCAGATCGCGCGGGAGGACTCGTCGGTGATCGGCGCCCTCGGCGACGACGCGGCCTTCCGGCGGCAGCTGATCGAACTGATCGGGCACCTGACCGGCTCATGACAAGTGTCATAGTCGCGCGCTAGTGTGCTGGGATGGAGCTGGGTTTCCTGGGGCTGGGCACGATGGGCACGCCGATGGCGCTGAACCTCGTCCGCGCGGGCGCGCCGCTCGTGGTGTGGAACCGGACCGCCGCGAAGGCCGAGGTGCTGCGCGCGGCGGGGGCGGCGGTCGCCGGGAGCGCGGCGGAGGTGTGCCGGCGGGCGGACGTGGTGTTCCTGATGCTCGCCGACGGCGCGGCGGTGGATGCCGTGCTGGGCCGCGGCGGGAGCGGGTTCGCGGCGAACGTCGGCGGGCGGATCGTCGTGCACATGGGGACGACGTCGCCGGAGTACTCGCGCGGGCTGGCGGCCGATGTCGCTGCGGCGGGTGGCCGGTACGTCGAGGCGCCGGTGTCGGGGTCGCGGAAGCCGGCCGAGGCGGGGCAGCTGGTGGCGATGCTGGCGGGCGAGCCGGGGGCGGTGGCCGAGGTGGGGCCGTTGCTGGCGCCGGTGTGCCGTCAGGTGGTGGAGTGCGGGCCGGTGCCGGGCGCGTTGCTGATGAAGCTCGCGGTGAACCTGTACCTGATCACGATGGTGACGGGCCTGGCCGAGGCGACGCACTTCGCGCAGCGGCAGGGCCTGGACTTGGCGAGGTTCGTGGAGGTGCTGAACGCGGGCCCGATGGCGAGCGACGTGTCCCGGGTGAAGGTGGCGAAGCTGGTGGCTCGGGATTTCGGGGTGCAGGCGGCGATCGCGGACGTGCTGAAGAACAACCAGCTGGTCGCGGAGGCGGCTCGCGGGGCGGGGCTGGCGTCGCCGCTGCTGGACGTGTGCCACGAGCTGTACGGGGAGACGCTGCGGCTGGGCCACGGCGCGGAGGACATGGCGGCAGTGGTGCACGCGATCGAGGACCGGACGGCCGCGATTGCTGCTGGTGAGGCCCCGGCCCCGGCGACGGCTCCCGAGCGCGCCGGCTGAGCCGCGGGTAGAGGCCATGGGGCTTGGCTGAGTTCACCCGCCGGTGAACGCGAACCGGCGCGTCACAGCTGCAGCCGGAAGGCCCGCAGCCAGAGGCCTGGCAGCGGTTCCCAACCCCGACCGCGACTGAAACCCACCCGCCGCAGAGCCAGGCAGCGCCTCACCCTCGTCGGCACCACAACCCTGGTGCGAACGCCCCCGGCGTCACTGCCCCCTACAGGAGCAGCCGGAAAGCCCGCAACCACAGGCCCGGCAACGGCTCCCAATCCCGTTCCGGCAGGCGGATGAAACCGAGCCGGGTGTAGAGGCGGTGCGCGGTCTTCATGGTGTCCAGGCTGGACATCACCACGGCGCGGGCGCCGAGGGCACGCGCCCGGTCGAGCACTGCTCGCGTGAGGGCCTCGCCGACGCCGCGGCCCCGGGCGGCGGGTGCGGTGGCCAGCATGCGGAACTCCAGCTCACCGTCGCGGGCGATTTCGGCGTAGTGCGTTCCCGGGTGGACGATCGTGACCGAGCCGAGCAGGCCGTCGTCGTCCGTGGCGACCAGGAGTTCGGCGTGTTCGGCGCGGTGGGCGGCGTCGGCCAGTTCGCGGACGTAGTCGTCGTCGGCGGTGATCAGGCCGTCCGCGAGGTAGGCGGAGGCGGTCAACTCGCCGATGGCCGCGTACTCCTCGGGGCGGGCCGGTCGGATGGACACCTCGCTCATCGGCCACCTCCGGCCGGGATCACTGCGGGCACAACGGCCGGCCCCGCAACGGGTTCCACCGGCCACACCACGGGCGCGCTCACCCGCGCCATCCCAGGAGCGCGCCCTGGCACTGCAGCGGCTCTCTCCGACCGCGACGTGCGAACGCACACCTCACTCACCAGCCGACTCCCCGGTCGACCTCGCCCCCGCCACCGCAGCAGGCCCACCCCTCCGGCCGCGGCGCAAGAGCAGCTAGCTCACTCACCAGCCGGCTCCTCCGTCGGCAGCGCCACCTCGGCGGCGGCCTCGGGGCCGCGGTCCAGCAGCACCTGGAAACCGCCCTCGTCGAGGATCGGGACCTTCAGCTGCACCGCCTTGTCGTACTTGGAGCCCGGCGCGTCGCCGACCACGACGAACGCCGTCTTCTTCGACACCGAGCCCGCGGCCTTGCCGCCGCGCGACATGATCGCCTCCTTGGCCTCGTCGCGCGAGAACGTGTTCAGCGAACCGGTCACCACGATCGACAGGCCCTCCAACGTGCGCGGCACCGACTCGTCGCGCTCCTCCGCCATCCGGACCCCCGCGCGGCGCCACTTCTCCACCACCTCGCGGTGCCAGTCGACGGCGAACCACTCCCGCAACGCCCCGGCGATCGTCGGGCCGACACCGTCCACATCGGCCATCGCGGCCTCGTCGGCGTTCTCGATCGCCTCCAGCGAGCCGAACTCCCGGGCCAGCGCCTGCGCCGCGGTCGGGCCGACGTGCCGGATCGACAACGCCACCAGCACCCGCCACAGTGGACGGTCCTTCGCGCTGTCCAGGTTGGCCAGCAGCTTGCGCCCGTTCGCGGACAGCTCCCCCGCCTTGGTGCGGAACAGCTCGACCCGCCCCAGCTTCTCCTCGTCCAGGTCGAAGATGTCGCCCTCGTCGACGACCACCCCGGACTCCAGCAGCGCCGTCGCGGCCTCGTAGCCGAGCATCTCGATGTCGAACGCGCCACGCCCGGCCAGGTGGAACAACCGCTCCCGCAGCTGCGCGGGACACGACCGCGCGTTGGGGCAGCGGATGTCGACGTCGCCCTCCTTCTGGTGCGCCAGCTTCGTGCCGCACTCCGGGCAGAACGTGGGCATGATGAACTCGCGCTCGTCGCCGGTGCGCACGTCGACCACCGGGCCGAGCACCTCGGGGATCACGTCGCCCGCCTTGCGGATCACCACACGGTCGCCGATCAGCACGCCCTTGCGCTTGACCTCCTGCGCGTTGTGCAGCGTCGCCATCGCCACCGTCGACCCGGCCACCTTCACCGGCTCCATCACCGCGAACGGCGTGACCCGCCCGGTGCGGCCCACGTTGACCTGGATGTCCAGCAGCCGGGTGGTCGCCTCCTCCGGCGGGTACTTGTAGGCGATGGCCCAGCGCGGCGCGCGGGACGTGCTGCCCAGCCGCCGCTGCAGCGACACCTGGTCGACCTTCACCACGATGCCGTCGATCTCGTGCTCGGCGTCGTGCCGGTGCTCGCCCCAGTACCGGATGTGGTCCAGCAGCTCGGACGCCTTCTCGACGACCTTCGTGTGGCTGGACACCGGCAGCCCCCACGCCGCCAGCGCCTCGTAGGCCTCCGACTGCCGGGCAGGCTCGAAACCCTCGCGCTTGCCGAGCCCGTGGCAGATCAGCCGCAGCTTGCGGCTGCGGGTGACCTTCGGGTCCTTCTGCCGCAACGACCCGGCCGCGGTGTTGCGCGGGTTCGCGAACGGCGGCTTGCCAGCCTCGACCAGCCGGGCGTTGAGCTCCGCGAAGTCCTCGACCCGGAAGAACACCTCGCCGCGCACCTCGACCAGGTCGGGCACCGGGTACTCGTCGGTGCCGGTCAGCGTCTCCGGCACCTGCTCGAGCGTGCGGACGTTGAGCGTGACGTCCTCACCCGTCCGACCGTCGCCGCGGGTGAGCCCGCGGACCAGCCGCCCCTTCTCGTACAGCAGGTTGATGGCCAGCCCGTCGATCTTGAGCTCGCACAGGTACTGGGTGGACCCGCCGACCTCGCGCTCCACCCGGTCGACCCACGCCCGCAACTCCTCCTCGTCGAAGACGTTGTCCAGGCTCATCATGCGTTCGAGGTGGTCGACCGCGACGAAGTCGGTGGAGAACGTGCCGCCGACGTTCTGGGTCGGCGAATCCGGCGTCGCCAGGCCCGGGTACTCCGACTCCAGCCGCTCCAGCTCCTTGAGCAGCGCGTCGAACTCGCCGTCGCTGATGACCGGCGAGTCCAGCACGTAGTACCGGAACTGGTGCCCGCGCACCTCTTCCGCGAGCGCGCCGTGGCGATCGCGGACCTCGGCGGGGACCTCGGTGACGTCCTGTGCGGCTGGAGTCTCACTCACAGTCCGTCAGCTTAGTCAGCACCACCGACAGTTTCCGGGCGTTCCTCGTCCAGACCACGGACCAGGTCACGCAGTTCGAGGAGCGTGATGGCGCCGGCGGGCTCGGCCTCGGCCGTCTCCACCCTGCGTAACCGTTCCGCCGCGAGGCGTTCGCCGAGCGTTGCGTCCAGCGGCAGGAACGTCATCGCCGACCGCGCGGCCGGGTCGAGTTCACCCAGCAGCGGGTGGTGGACCGCGACGTCGACCACCCCCTCGGCCTCGTCCACCTGCGCGGCGACCCGGACGTCGGCCAGCGCGACCGACCGCGTCCCGAGGTTCACCGTCACGCCCGTCGGATCGGGCACCGGCGGCACCGAGTCGTGGTACTCCCAGATCGCGTCCTCGGGCGGCGCGGCGGCCTTCCACGCGTCGGTGAACGGCCGCAGCGCCGGGTCCTCCTGGCCGCTCACCACGAGCGCGTAGATGGCCCGCTGCCCTCGTTCGAGTGACACGTGCAGGTCCGGGTGCAGCTCGGCGACGGCAGCGGCCAGCTCGCCCTCGACGCGCTGCGGCTCGCGGTCGCCCAGCGCCGCGCTGATCTCCGGCAGCATCTCCGCCCAGCGGCGCCAGAAGCGCTCCGCGGCGGCCACCGGGTCGTCCGGCACCGCCTGCTCCGGCCACGCCGTGCGCGGGTCAGGCAGCTCGTCCTCCGGACGCCGTCGTCGAAACCATCGCATCGGGTAGGTCCTACCAGCCTTCCGGCGGCTCCACGAACGCTTTGCCCAGATCCGTGGTCAGCTTCAGGGCGCGGCGCACCCAGTCCGCGGTCGCCCCGGCGAAGCCGCACGTCGGCGTCGGCACCGCGCGCTCGGCCAGCGTCGAGCGGTTGAACCCGAGCCGGTCGGCCAGCGCCAGCGCGGGCTGCGCCAGCTCCCGCAACGCGGGCCGCCAGGCCGGTTCCAGCGCAGGCACCAGGCCGAGGAACAGCACGGTCCCGCTGTCCCAGGCCTCCCCCAGCTCGTCGAGCAGGGTCGAGGGCGCTCCGCCGAGCAGCGTCGCGTCGATCGCCAGCGCACCCGCGCCCGCGGCGTGCAGGAGGCCGACCGGCGGCCGCGCGGCGCAGCAGTGCACGACGACCGGCTGCCCGGTCAGCTCGCCGGCCCGCTCGATCACGCGGCTCAGCAGTTCCCGCGCCTCCGGTTCAGGGACCGCAGGGACGGTGCCGTAGCCCGACGGGGTCGGCAGCGAACCGGCGAGCACGGCGGGCAGGGTCGGCTCGTCGAACTGGACCACGACCTCCGCGCCGGTGCGCGCCTTGAGCTCGCCGACGTGCGCGGCGAGCCCCTCCAGCGCCGATTCGGTGAACTCGCGCACCGCGCCGCGGTCGGTGAGCACGCGGTGCCCGCGCGGCAGCTCGATGCCGGCGGCCAGCGTCCACGGCCCGGCCAGCTGCGTCTTGATCACGGGCGCGGCACCCGCCTCGGTGACCGCGTCGAGGTCCCAGCGCAGCAGGTCCACCGCGCGCCGGTGGTCGTGCCCCGGGCGCGCCGCGACCCGGTAACCGCTGGGCACGACCTCGATCGCGAGGTCCACCAGCATCGCGGCGGTCCGGCCGATCAGGTCCGCGCCGACGCCGCGGGCAGGCAGCTCCGGCAGGTGCGGGAAATCGGGCAGCTCGCCGAAGACGACGGCGGCCGCCTCCGCCGGGTCGGCGCCGGGCATCGATCCCACCGCGGTGGCCGCACCGGGTGGCCAGACGTGTTCACTCACACCCCGATTCTCCAAGGCCGCCCCGCCGGTCGCGCCCCGGCCCCGCGCGCGGCCCGGAAAATGGCGCCGGGAGGAATAGCGGAAAGGTGTCGATATCGGAAAATCCGGTCAACCGGACATTTCTCCGCAATTCCCCGGTCGTCTCCCGTTCTTGATTTCCGCTGGCTAACCTTGACGGGCATGACGAGCGGTTCGCGGCATGCGGGCGGTGGCACCCTGTTCACCGAGCCCTTCCTGGTGGTCAGCCACCGTGCCGGGGCGGCAGGGCCCGGCGTGCGGGACCAGCACGGGCGACCGCTGGGAACCGTCGCGGAAACCGATCACGGCGCGTTCCGGAAAACGTTGTGGGCGCTCACCGGATCCGCCCGCTTCCGCCCGAACTGTTTCGCCGTCCGCGACTCCGGCGGAAGTGTCGTGCTGAAAGTGCGGGCACACGACTCGCGCTTTCTGGTGACGCGCGCGGACGGCACGCCGATCGGCGGGATCGCGCCCGACGGGCCGGACCGGTTCACGCTGTCGGCCCACGGCCGCCCGGCCGGGGTGCTGGAGCACCGGCGGCCGCGTGAGTTCAGCATCACCGACGCCGCCGGCCGGGAAGTGGCGCGCTCGGCGGAGGGGGACGGCCGCGACTACGTCGTGGAGGTGTTCGCGCAGCTCACGGATCCGCTGGCGAGCCTGGTGATCGCCGCGGCGCTGACCCTGGAGACCGCGCTGCGCCCGGGGTGACGTGGGTCTCAACCACGGCAGGTGGACTTTCCACCCGGGAAGTTCCAAAGTGAAATTTCCCGGTCGGAAAGGACGATGAGGTCTCGTGGAAGCAACTCCGGAAGGCAGCGCCGAGTGGAGCGAGCCCGGCCTGTACACCGTGGCACCGGGCGTGCACCGGATCCCGTTGCCGCTGCCCAACGACGGGCTGCGGGCCGTCAACGTCTACGCCCTCACCGAGGGTTCCGAGCTGGTGCTCATCGATTCCGGCTGGGCGCTGGACGAGGCGCGCGAGCAACTCGCCGCCGCGCTCAAGGGGCTGGGCGCCGAACTCGGTGACGTGAGCCAGTTCCTGGTCACCCACGTGCACCGCGACCACTACACGCAGGCGGTCGCGCTGCGGCGGGAGTTCGGCGGGCGGATCGCGCTGGGCTCGCTGGAGGAGCCGTCGTTGCGCATGACGGCGGACCCGGACGTGGTGCCGCTCATCGGGCAGATCCGGTCGCTGCGCATGTGCGGCGCGGATCCGGTGGCCGACGAACTGGTGCGGGTGTTCGAGATCCACGGCCGCAACACGGAGGCGTCGATCTGGGAGCAGCCCGACGAGTGGCTCACGCCGGGCCGCCGCGTCGTGCTTCCCGGCAGGCAGCTCGACGTCGTGCACACGCCGGGGCACACGGCCGGGCACGTCGTGTTCGACGACGGCGCGGCGGGGCTGATGTTCACCGGCGACCACGTGCTGCCGCACATCACGCCGTCGATCGGTTTCCAGCCCGCGGTGGCGGAGATGCCGTTGCGCGACTTCCTGGACTCGCTGCGCCTGGTGCGGGGCATGCCGGACCGGCGGATGCTGCCCGCGCACGGCCCGGTGTCCGACAGCGTGCACGCCAGGGTCGACGAACTGCTGGACCACCACGCCCAGCGGCTCGACGTCATCGCGACGACCATTGTGGACGGTGCCGCGACCGCGTACGAGTCGGCGCTGCGGCTGGGCTGGACGCGGCGGCAGCGCAAGCTGGACGAGCTGGACGTGTTCAACCGGATGCTGGCCGTCCTGGAGACCGCCGCGCACCTCGACCTGCTGGTCCACCAGGGCAAGCTGGCCCTGCTCGTCGAGGACGGCGTGCGCCGCTACTCGGTGGCCTGAGCGGGTCGCAGGGGCGGCCGGGCGCGACTTCGCGTAGGGTGGGTGGCAGCGGGCGGGTTCGGTCGCCGTCGACGCCGGTTGCGAGGAGCACCGGAACGGTGAACCTGATGCGATGCTGATGCTCACCCCCCGCTGTCACTGACTCCCCCGGCCGCCCCGTTGAGACGAAGCGCCGGCCGGTGGGCCTTCCACCCGTGGCTGCCGCGCCGATGGCGCCGGCCACCTGCCAAGGAGCTTCCATGATCCAGACCGCTCGTCACAGCCGTACCCACATCACGGTGCAGCCCGTCCTGTTCAGCCACCCCCTCGTCGCGGAGACCAGCCAGGTGGCAGCCGAACTGGACGTGGCGGCCGCACGCCACGTCCGCTTCGCGGCGCCGTCGTCGACGCCGACCCGGCGCCGATGACCGGCGCCACGGCGTCCAGAACCGGCAGCGACTACGCCGCCCTGTCCCGCGAGATCCGCGCCGCGGGGCTGCTGCGGCGGCGCCACGGCTACTACGCCCGCCGGATCACAGCCACGCTCCTCGTCTTCGCCGGCGCCTGGACCGCCTTCGCCTTCCTCGGCGACAGCTGGTGGCAGTTGCTGATCGCCGCGCTGCTCGCCGTGGTGTCGGCGCAGCTGGCGTTCCTCGGGCACGACGCCGGGCACAAGCAGATCTTCCGGACGCGCCGCCCCAACGACACGCTGGGGACGCTGCACGGCGGGCTGATCGGCATGAGCTACCAGTCGTGGATCTCCGGGCACAACCGGCACCACGCGAACCCCAACCACGAGGAGCACGACCCGGACCTGGACATCCCGGCGCTGGCCTTCACCCGCGGGCAGGCGAGCGGCAAACGGGGGTTCCTCCGCTGGATGGCCAAGCACCAGGCGGTGCTGTTCTTCCCGCTGCTCACGCTGGAGGGGCTGAACCTGCACGCCTCCGGCATTCGTTCGGTGTGGCGGGGTGAGACCAGGGCCCGGCGTCTCGAAGGCGCGCTGCTGGTCGCCCACACCGTGGGGTACCTCGCCGCTGTGTTCCTCGTCCTGTCGCCCGGCATCGCCGTGTTGTTCGTCGTGGTGCACCAGGCGCTGTGGGGTGTCTACATGGGATGCTCGTTCGCCCCGAACCACAAGGGCATGCCGACGATGACCGGCGAGTCGCCGGACTTCCTGCGCAAGCAGGTGCTGACGTCGCGCAACGTCCGCGGCGGCTGGTTCACCGACTTCCTGCTCGGCGGGCTGAACTACCAGATCGAGCACCACCTGTTCCCCAGCATGCCCCGGCCGCACCTGCGGCACGCGCAGCCCATCGTGCGGCGGTTCTGCGCCGCGCACGGGATCTCCTACAGCGAGACCGGTCTGGTGCGGTCCTACCGCGAAGTGTTGCGGCACCTGCACGAAACGGGCGCGCCGCTGCGGGCCGGGACCGTGTAGTGTCGGTGGTGCCGGGACTTCCCGGCACCACACCGGCCGCTCTTCCGGCCGGGGACGGGAGCGCCGACATGACGTCGGGTTCACCCACATCCACCACCACCCCCCAGCAATCCGGGCCGGGTCTGCGCATGACGCTCAAGCCGGAGGCGCCTGCCACCGGGCAGGTCGACGGCGCGTGGTGGCCCAGGTCCCGCGACCTGTCCGCCGAGTTGCCCGCGCTGCTCGCCGCGCTGACGGCCCGGCTCGGCGCCGTCGAGCGGTCGACCTACCACCTGGACGGCTGGAACCCCGCAGGCACCAAGCTCGCCACCGGCGGGCGCACGGTGCGGCTGGACGGGTTCCGGTCGCAGCGCCCCGGCACCGTCACCCTCGTCGGCCCGGGCATGCGCCGCCTGACGCTGCTGGTCGTGCCGCCGGAGACCACCGACGCCGCCGCCGCGAAGGCGATGCGCGACGCGTCCCTTCCCGGCGGCGACGACAGCGTGGACAGCCTGATCGGCGACGAGCTCAGGAGAACTGCTCCCGCAGCTCGCGCTTGAGGATCTTGCCCGAGGCGTTGCGCGGGAGGTCCGGGACGAACCGGATCGCCTTCGGCACCTTGAACGCGGACAGCCGTTCCCGGACGTGGGCGATCAGTTCCTCCGGCGCTAAGTCCTCTTTGGACACCACGACCGCGGTGATCGCTTCGATCCACTTCTCGTCGGGGACGCCGATCACCGCGGCTTCGGCCACCGCCGGGTGCGTGTAGAGCGCGTCCTCGACCTCGCGGGACGCCACCAGCACACCGCCGGTGTTGATCACGTCCTTGATGCGGTCGACGACGTAGATGTAGCCCTCCTCGTCGATCCGCACCAGGTCGCCGGAGTGGAACCAGCCGCCGTGGAAGGCTTCCGCCGTCTCCTCGGGCTTGTCCCAGTACCCCTCGCACAGCTGCGGGCTCCGGTAGACGCATTCCCCGGACTCGCCCGGCGCCACGTCGTTGCCCTCGGCGTCGACCACGCGCAGCTCGACGAACAGCACCGGGCGGCCGGCCGAGTCGGGGCGCTCGGCGTGATCCTCGGGGCGCAGGATCGTCGCCAGCGGGCCGATCTCGGACTGCCCGAAGCAGTTGTAGAAACCCAGCTCCGGCATGGCTTCCCGGAGGCGGTCGAGCACCGGCCCCGGCATGATCGACGCGCCGTAGTACGCCTTGCGCAGCGCGCTCAGGTTTCGGGAGCCGAAGTCGGGGTGGTTGGCCAGCGCGACCCACAGCGTCGGCGCGGCGAAGAACGCGCCGTGCCGGTCCTCGGCCAGGCGGCGCAGGATGTCCGTCGGATCCGGCGTTTCCAGGAGCGTGTTCGTCGCGCCGACGGCCAGCCACGGGACGAGGAACACGTGCATCTGCGCCGAGTGGTAGAGCGGCATGACGTGCAGCGGGTCGTCGTCCGCGGTGAGGTCGAGGCCGGTGATGCACGAGAGGTACTCGTGCACCAGCGCGCGGTGGGTCATCATCGCGCCCTTGGGCCGGGACGTCGTGCCGGACGTGTACAGCAGCTGCACGAGGTCGCCGTCGGCCACGTCGACGTCCAGCGCGGGCGCCTCGCCGGACAGCGCGACCAGCGCGCCCTCGGCGTCGCGCAGCGGCACCACCTGCTCCAGCGGCGGCAGGTTGCCCGCCAGGGCGGGGTCGGCGAGCGCGACGCGGCTGCCGGACTGCTCGACCAGGTAGGCCAGCTCGCCGCCGGTGAGGTTGTAGTTGACGGGCACGTGCACGAGCCCGGCGCGGGCGCACGCGAGGAAGCCGATCAGGTAGGCGTCGGAGTTCTTGCCGTACGCGGCGACCCGGTCGCCCTTGGCCAGTCCGAGGCCGAGCAGGTGCGCGGCGGCGCGGGTGACGGCGGCGTCGAGTTCGGCGTAGGTCCAGGTGCGGTCGGCGAACTTCAGCGCGACGCGAGCGGGCCAGCGCGCGGCGCTGCGCCGGAGGATGTCCGCGACGGTGCTGGAGCGGAGCGTGGTCAAGGGGGACTCCTCCTTCGGCGCCGGTGCCATACTCGACTGTCGTGAGTGAGATCCACATTAGACGTGCCCGGCGCTCCGATGTCGAGGAGATCGTGGCGATGCTGGCCGACGACGACCTCGGCGCGCGGCGGGAGGCGCCCGGCGACCCGGCCTACCTGCGGGCGTTCGAGGCGATCGACGCCGACCCCGGCCAGCTGCTGGCGGTCGCGGAGCGGGACGGCGACGTGGTGGGCACGCTGCAGCTGACGTTCATCCCGGGCCTGTCCCGCCGCGGCGCGACGCGGGCGCTGGTCGAGGGGGTGCGGGTGCGGTCCGACCAGCGCGGCGGCGGGCTCGGGGCCAGGCTGATGGAGTGGGCGGTCGAGGAGTCCCGGCGGCGGGGCTGCGCGCTGGTGCAGTTCACCTCCGACGCCTCCCGCACCCGCGCGCACCGCTTCTACGAGCGGCTCGGCTTCGAGGCCACCCACCTCGGGTTCAAGCTGATGCTGTAGGCGGTTCCCAGTTCCGCACCAGGTCGAGCAGGCCCGGGAACCGCGCGTCGAGGTCGGCGACGCGCACCTCGCTGCGGCGCTCCAGCCCGTACTGCCGCTGGGTCGTCACCCCGGCCTCGCGGAGCAGCTTGAAGTGGTGGGTCAGCGTCGACTTCGGGCGGTCGATCCCGAACCAGCCGCACGAGCGCGGCACGCCCGGCGACTCCAGCAGCAGCTTCCGCACCATCCCGAGCCGCAGCGGGTCGCTGAGCGCGGACAGCACCACCTCCAGGCGCAGGTCCTCCCGGGCCGGCTGCGGCAACGTCTCCTCCGTCACAGTTCGAATAATATCGTACTAGTGCCTAGTTCGACTATCTTCCAACTAGTACGACAAAACTCGAACTAGGAGGAGATCGTGAAACGCACCGCCTGGCTCGCCGCCTGGCCGGTCCTCGCCGTGTTCGTCCTGTCCAACGCGCCGACCCCGCTCTACGTGCTCTGGCAGCGCGAACTCGGCTTCTCCGCAGGCGTCCTGACGGTCGTCTTCGCCTGCTACATCGCGGGCCTGCTCGCCGCGCTCCTGGTCGCGGGTGTGGTCTCGGACCGGATCGGGCGCAAACCGGTCCTGCTGCCCGCGCTCGCGCTGGGCATCGTGGCGTGCGTCCTCTTCGCGACGGCCGGTTCGGTGCTCGTGCTGGCGGTCGCGCGGTTCCTCACCGGGCTCGCGGTGGGCGCCGCCGTCTCCGCGGGCATGGCCGTGGTGCACGACGTCGCCCCGGGACAGGGCAAGACCGCGGCGCTGGCGTCGTCGACCGCGATGGTCCTCGGCGCGGGTCTCGGGCCACTGCTGGCCGGTGTCGCGTCGGAAACGCTGCCGGGGCCGACCGTGACGATCTTCCTCGCCGAGATCGTCCTGCTCGTCTCCGCCGCGGTCGTCGTCGCCCGGCTGCCGCTGCCCCGCCCGGTGAGCACGACCCGCACCTGGATCCGGATCCCGCAGGTCCACCCCGGCGGGCGGAGCGCGGTCCTGCGCGGCATCGCCGTGTTCGCGCCGGGCATCACGGCCACGTCGTTCGTGCTCTCGCTGGGCCCGTCCGTCCTCACCGAGCTGCTGGGCACCACCAACCGGATCGTCGCCGGCGCACTCGCGTTCGTCATGTTCCTCGGCGCGACGAGCGTCCAGTTCGCGGTGCGAGGCCTGCCGGTGCGGGCGATCCTGCTCGCCGGCACCGCCTCCACCACGGCAGGCATGGTCGCGCTGGTCGTCTCACTGCAGACGTCGTCGCCTGCCCTGCTCGCGGTCGCCGCGGTGCTCGCCGGGGCCGGTCAGGGCATGGGCCAGTTCGGCGGCCTCACCCTGATCAACGCGAGCGTCCCGGCGAACCGGCTCGCCGAGGCGACCGCGGCGCAGAACGTCGGCGGCTACGTGCCCGCGGCGGTCCTGCCGCTCGCCGCCGGGTTCCTCAGCGACGCCACCGGTCTCGCCACCGGCGCGACCGCGTTCGGCGCCGTCGTGACCGCCGCCGCGGTGGCGGGCGGCCTCGTCGCGGGACGAGGCCGCCCTGCCCGTCAGGTCGCCGCCTCCACCGGGCTGCGGAACTGCGCCGAGTACAGCCGGTAGTAGGCGCCGCCCGCGGCGAGCAGCTCCTCGTGCGTGCCCTGCTCCACGATCCGCCCCGACTCTATCACCAGGATCAGGTCGGCGTCGCGGATCGTGGACAGGCGGTGCGCGATCACGAACGACGTGCGGTCGGTGCGCAGCGCCGCCATCGCCTGCTGCAGCAGCGCCTCGGTGCGGGTGTCGACCGAACTGGTGGCCTCGTCGAGGATCAGCAGCGACGGGTCGGCGAGGAACGCCCGCGCGATCGTCACCAGCTGCTTCTCCCCCGCGCTGAGGTTGGTGCCCTCGTCGTCGATCACCGTGTCGTAGCCGTCGGGCAGGCTGCGCACGAACCGGTCGACGAACGTGGCCCGCGCGGCCGCCTCCACCTGCTCCGGTGTCGCCGACAGGTTGCCGTAGGCGATGTTGTCCCGGATGGTGCCGTTGAACAGCCAGGTGTCCTGCAGCACCATGCCGGTCTGGCCGCGCAGGTCGTCGCGGGTCATCGCGGTGATGTCCACGCCGTCGAGCGTGATCCGCCCGGCGTCCAGCTCGTAGAACCGCATGATCAGGTTCACCAGCGTGGTCTTGCCGGCCCCGGTCGGCCCGACGATCGCCACCGTCTGGCCCGGCTCGGCGACCAGCGACAGGTCCTCGATGAGCGGCCGTTCCGGGTCGTAGGAGAAGTCCACGTGCTCGAACTCCACCCGGCCCCGTCGCCGCTCCGGCACCGCCGGGGACGCGGTGTCCGGCTCCTGCTCCGCCGCGTCGAGCAGCTCGAAGACCCGCTCGGCGGAGGCGACGCCGGACTGCAGCAGGTTCGCCAGCGACGCCGCCTGGGTCAGCGGCTGCGTGAACTGGCGCGAGTACTGCAGGAACGCCTGCACGTCGCCGAGCGTCATCGTCCCCGTCGCGACCCGCAGCCCGCCGACGACCGCCAGCACGACGTAGCTGAGGTTCGACAGGAACATCATCGCGGGCATGATGATCCCGGAGATGAACTGCGCGCCCATGCCCGCCCGGTAGAGGTCGGCGTTGCGGCGCCCGAACTCCTGCTCCACCTCGCGGCGGCGGCCGAACACCGTGACCAGCTCGTGCCCGCTGAACGCCTCCTCGATGTGCGCGTTGAGAGCGCCGGTGTGCTTCCACTGCGCCACGAACAGCTTCTGCGAACGCTTCCCGATCACCCTGGTCAGCACGATCGACGCGGGCACCACCAGCAACGCGATCACCGCGAGCAGCGGCGACACCACGAACATCATCACCAGCACGCCGATCAGCGACAGCAGCGACGTGAGCAGCTGGCTCAGCGTCTGCTGCAGCGTCAGCGCGATGTTGTCGATGTCGTTGGTGACGCGGGACAGCAGCTCCCCGCGCGGCTGCCCGTCGAAGTAGCGCAACGGCAGCCGGTGCAGCTTCGCCTCGACGTCCTCGCGCAGCCGGTACACCACGCGCTGCACGGCGCCGTTGAGCAGGTGGCCCTGCAGCCAGCCGAACACCGACGCGGCCACGTACAGCACCAGCACCCAGGACAGCACGCGGCCGAGTGCGGCGAAGTCGATGCCGGCGCCCGGCACCACGTCCATCCTGGCGAGCATGTCGGCGAGGTTGGTGTTGCCCTCCGCCCGCGCCGCCGCGATCGCCTGCTCGGCGGTGGTACCGGCGGGCAGACGGCTGGAGACGAAACCGCCGAAGATGATGTCGGTGGCGTGACCGAGGATCTTCGGCCCCACCACGGTGAACGCGACGCTCGCGACGCCGCACGCGACCACGAACGCGAGCGTGAGCCGCTCCGGGCGCAGCCTGCCCATCAGGCGCCGGGCGCCCTCGCCGAAGCTCTTCGGCTTCTGCACCGGCCCGGCGGGAGCGCCGGGAAAACCTGGTCTGGTCACGCCGCTTCCTCCGCGGTGAGCTGGGACTCCACGATTTCGAGGTAGGTGGGGCAGTCGCGCAGCAGCTCCGCGTGCGTGCCCAGCCCGACGATCTCCCCGTTCTCCAGCACCACGATCTGGTCGGCGCCGACGATCGTGGAAACCCGTTGCGCCACCACGATCACCGCCGCCTCCGCGGTGTGCGGGGCCAGCGCGGCGCGCAGCCGGGCGTCGGTGGCGAGGTCGAGCGCCGAGAACGAGTCGTCGAACAGGTACACCTCGGGTTTGCGCACCAGCGCCCGCGCGATCGCGAGCCGCTGCCGCTGCCCGCCGGAGACGTTCGTGCCGCCCTGCGCGATCGGGGCGTCCAGTCCGCTGGGCATCTCCGACACGAACTCCCGCGCCTGCGCGATCTCCAGCGCCTCCCACAGTTCTTCGTCGGTGGCGTCCGGTTTCCCGTAGCGCAGGTTGCTCGCCACGGTGCCGGTGAACAGGTACGGCCGCTGCGGCACCAGTCCGATCCGGCTCCACAGCACGTCCGGGTCGAGTTCCCGCACGTCCACACCGTCGACCAGGACGCGCCCGGCGGTCGCGTCGAACAGCCGCGGCACCAGCGACAGCAGCGTCGTCTTGCCGGCGCCGGTGCTGCCGATGATGGCGGTGGTCTTCCCGGCCTCCGCGCGGAACCCGATGTCCCGCAGCACCGGGGCGTCCGCGCCCGGGTAGCGGAATTCGACCCCCTGGAACTCGACCGCGCCGTGCTCGGTGACCTCCCGCACCGGGCGCAGCGGCGGCCGCACCGACGACTCGGTGTCCAGCACCTCGGCGATCCGCTCGGCGCACACGGACGCGCGCGGGACCAGCGTCGCGATGAAAGTGGCCATGGTGACCGACATGAGGATCTGGATCAGGTAGTTCAGGAACGCCGTGAGCGCCCCGATCTGCATCTCGCCGCTCGCCACGCGGTGCGCGCCGAACCACAGCACGGCGACGCTGCTGGCGTTCATCACCAGCAGCACCGTCGGGAAGATGACCGCCTGCAGGCGGCCGACCCGCAGCGCGGTGACGGTCAGCTCGTCGTTGGCGACGGCGAACCGGCGCACCTCGTCCCGCTCGCGCACGAACGCCCGCACCACGCGGATGCCGGAAAGCTGTTCCCGCAGCACGCGGTTGACGCGGTCGATGCGGGTCTGCATGAGCCGGAACTGCGGCACCATGCGCCGCACCACGAGCCCGATGGCGGCCAGCAGTACCGGCACCGCGACCAGCAGCAGCCAGGACAGCCCGACGTCCTGCCGCAGCGCGAGCACGATACCGCCGACGCACATGATCGGCGCCACGATCAGGATCGTGCAGCCCAGCACCACGATCAACTGCACCTGCTGCACGTCGTTGGTGGTGCGGGTGATCAGCGACGGCGCCCCGAACTGCGCCACCTCGCGCGCGGAAAACCCGCCGACGCGGTGGAAAACGGCGGCGCGCACGTCGCGCCCGAAACCGGCCGCGCTGCGCGCTCCGAAGTAGACCGCCGCGACGGAACAGGCGATCTGCAGCAGCGTCACGGCCAGCATCCACCCGCCCGCGGAGAGGATGTATCCGGTGTCGCCGGTGGCGACACCGTGGTCGATGATGTCCGCGTTGAGGCTCGGCAGGTACAACGACGCGATGGTGCCCGCGAGCTGCAGCACCACCACCGCGGCGAGCGCTCGCCAGTACGGACGCAGGAATGTCCGCAATATCCGGTTGAGCACGATTCCCCCTAGGAACGGTCGGTATCCACTGTGTAGGCTACGCCCGTAAGAAACGCAACGTTTTTTAGGAGGGCGGGTGCCGGAGCCCAAGTCGAGGCGCCACGGGGCCGAACTGGAGGCCGCGATCCTGGATGCCGCGTGGGCCGAACTCGTCGAGGTCGGGTACGCCAAGCTGACGATGGAAGGCGTCGCGGCCCGCGCGGGCACCAGCAAACCGGTGGTCTACCGGCGCTGGCCCGGACGTCCCGAGTTGGTCCTCGCCGCGTGGCGCCGTCACATCCCGGACGCCGACAACCCGCCCGACCTCGGTGACCTCCGCTCGGATTTGCTGGCATTCCTGCATCGATTGGTGCACCGATTTCAGGACACACCGCGCGATGTGCTGGCCGGACTGATGAGCGAAACGGTTCGCGACCCCGAAGTCTTCGCCTTGCTGCTCAAGCAGATAGCGGCCGCGAAACACCGCCCCACCTTCGAAACCATCGTGCGGAGAGCCGTGGCGCGTGGCGAACTCCCGCCCGTCGAGATCACCCCGCGCGTCGCACGCGTCCCCCTCGACCTCGTCCGCGCCGAAGCCATCTTCCACCACGGGGAAATCGATGAGAAAACGATTACCGAGATCGTCGACGAAGTCTTCCTGCCCCTGTTGCGCGGATTGGCGCACAAGGAGTTCCATGTAGAGGAATGACCGGCCCCCCGGCGGGGTACCACCCCGCTGACACAACCGACGAGAAGCGTGGAGGCGGTGTCGGCACAATGAGCACCGCTGGACGGGTCCTCATCCGGCAACGGGACGTCGCCGGATGCACGGTCGTCGATATCGCCGGCCGGCTCAACGCCCAGACCTACGGTGAGCTCCGGGACAACCTGATCAAGCTGACCCTGGACCAGCCGCGGGCGTTGATCGTCCAGGTCGACGAACTGGACGTGGTCAGCGAGCCCGCGCTGACCGTCTTCTCTTCGGTGCGGATGCGCACCGACGCATGGCCGGCCGTGCCGGTGCTGCTCGTCGTGCACGATCCGCAGCGGCACCGGATGATCGCCGGCAGCGCCATTCGCCGCTTCGTCCCGGTCCACTCCTCGCTCGACGCGGCGGTCGACGCAGTGGCCGAACCGCCGCCCCGGCGACGGCGGAGGGCCGTCTTCCTCCCGCTTCCCAGCAGCTCGCACGGCGCCCGGGCGTTCGTCCAGGAGACCTGTCGCGAGTGGAACGTCAAGCACCGGCTGGAGGACGCGCTCGGCGTCACCACCGAACTGGTCGAGAACGCGATCACGCACGCGGGCACGGCGCTCGAGGTCCGGCTCGAGCTGCACGCGGGTTACCTGACCGTCGCCGTCCGCGACGAGGACCCGCACCCGGCCGTCCTGCGGCAACGGCCGAGCGGACGCCTGCAGGGCTACGGCCTGCAGGTCATCTCCGCCCTGTCCCGGGCATGGGGCTGCTCCCCCGCCCAGGACGGCGGGAAGATCGTCTGGGCCGTGCTCAGCGTCGGTCCCCGTCGCCTCGCGCCGTTCCCTGTTTGACGTCCGGCAGCGAGTCCGAGATTCCGTCGAGGGTTTCCATCACCAGGATCGCGCCCGCCGATTCGCCGCGGCGGTTGCGCAACGCGCCACAGGCGATTCGGACCGTGACTGAGCGACCGCGGCGGTTGACCGCGTCCAGCACGATCTGCTCCGTGAAGGACGCGTCGGTGAGGGCGGGCCGCACCACCGGGCGCAGCTCGGCGACCGGCAGCCCGATGTCGAGGTTCAGCAGGTGCTCGCCCTCGGCCTCCTCCGGGCGCAGTCCCCACAGGTCCTCCGCGCCCGCGTTCCAGGCGACCACCCGCATCTGCTGGTCGACCACCACGACGCCGGCCTGCAGCGAGGTCAGGACCGACTCCAGGAACTCGTTGACGTCGTCCAGTTCGCTGGTGCGGTCCCGCAACGTGTTGTTGATCGTCTGCAGCTCGTCGTTGGTGGACTGGAGTTCTTCGTTCGTGGTCTCCAGTTCCTCGTTGGTCGACTGGAGTTCCTCGTTCGTCGTCTCCAGCTCCTCCACCGTGGACTGGAGTTCCTCGTTGGTGGTCTCCAACTCCTCGGTCGTGGACTGCAGCTCCTCGTAGGCGTTCTCGCGCTGCCGGTTCGCGCTGGCCAGCTCGGCCAGCAGGCGGTGGTTCGTGGTGACGTCATGGAACACCACGGACACGCCGACGATGTCGTCGGAGAGCGAGATCAGCGGGCTGATGTGCAGTTCCAGCGCCAGCAGCTCACCGGGACCGCGCTGCCACTCGACGTCCTTGACCCGCAGGGCGCGCCGGTCGGTGCGCGCCTGCTCGATGTAGGACCGCAGCTCGACCGGCCGGTAGGAGATCTCCAGGTCCCGCAGGGGACGGCCGATGTCCCGGTCGGTCAGGCCGAACACCTGCTGCGCCTGCTGGTTCACCAGTGCGACGGCGTCGTCGGCCGTCACCACGATCTGCGCGACCGGGTTCGAGTCGAACGTGAGCGCGCGGAGTTCGTCGATCTGGTCCAGCGAGCTCCGGCGTTCCGGGATCAGTGGGTGGCTGAACGGCGAGGAGCCGCCGATCCCCGTCGGCACCTTGCGGAAGATCCGGTACCGCAGGTTCACCGGGTCGAAGATGCGGCTGTGCGACAGCAGCATTTCGGCCTTGCCCATGAACAACACCCCGCGCGGCACGAGCGCGAAGTGCAGTTTCCGCAGGATGTTCGTCTGCGTGTCGGCCGTGAAGTACATCAGTGTGTTGCGGCAGACGAGCAGGTCGATCCGGGAGATGGGGGCGTCCTGGACCAGGTCGTTGCGGCCGAAGATCACCGACCGGCGCAGGTCCTTGTGGAAGACGTACCGGCCCGCGCTGCGCTCGAAGTAGCGCTGCACGTACTCCGACGGGAGGTCTTCCACGTCCTTCGCCGTGTAGGCGGCCTGCCGGGCCTGGGCAAGCGCCTCTTCGTCGACGTCGGTCGCGTAGATCTTGACCCGCTGCCGGAACTGCTCCAGCCCCAGCGCCTCGGCCAGCACGATGGCCAGGCTGTAGGCCTCCTCGCCGGAGGCGCAGCCCGCGCTCCACACCCGGATCTGGTCGTCGGGCGAGCGCTCGGCGAGGATCATCGGCACGATCTCGGACTGCAGGTAGTCCCAGGCGTCGGGGTCGCGGAAGAAGTTCGTGACGTTGATCAGGATCGTGTTGAACAGCGCGCCGAACTCGTCGCTGTTGGCCTGCAGGTGGTCGAGGTAGTCCGCGTAGTTCTCGCAGCCGACGGTGACCATGCGCCGTCCGACGCGGCGCATCAGGCTGCTGCGCTTGTACCCGGTGAAGTCGAAACCGCGCGTTTCCTTCAGGTATTCGAGGATGGCCTCGAAACCCTCGTCCGTCGCGGGCTCGATCTGCTCGTTCACGGTGCGGACCTTACAAGGTCAGGCGGTCTCGTCCGAGGCGCCGTCCGGCAGGTCCGTCACGCTGGGCAGTCCCTCGAACAGGAACTTCCGCAGCACCGTCGCCGCGTGGCCGGCTTCGTCGCGGTGCCGGGAGTAGCGCCCGGCGACCAGGGGGTAACCGCGGCGTTCGGCGTCCTGCGTCATCCGGCCCGCCAGGTCCCGCTTCTCCTCGAGTGCGCGCAGAGCCGCCCACAGCGCCTGCTCGATGTCGCGGGACTGCTGCTGGAACAAGGCTTTCGCCGTCCAGGCGTGGCCGACCCGGCAGCGGTACCGGGTGCCCTCCTTGTCGAGTGAGAACAGCACGCCCTGGCAGTCCGGGCAAGCGAGGCCCGATGGCTCGGACACGTCGAGCACCTCCAGCGACACCGCGTTGCCCGGACCGTCGGACCGGGCGATGCGTGCTTCGATCTCCTCGATCAGGGGAAGGGGTTCGCCGTCACGCACCTCGACCGGCTCCCGCACCCGGTCGGCCAGCACGCCGCCGATCTCCATGGCTGGGACGACGTGGTCCGGGGACACCCTGGCCATCGCGTTCTCGGGCATCGCCGGGTAGATCGCGTCCTCGGGGTCCTGCACGATCGCGAGCCCGCCGCGGGACTTGATGGTGTCCAGCCCGGCGGAGCCGTCGTCGAGCGAGCCGGAGAGCACGACGCCGATCACCGCGGGGCCGTGTGCGAGGGCCGCGGACCGGAACAAGGCGTCGATCGCCGGCCGGTACCCGTTCTCGGTGGGGCCGCGGGAGAGCCGGCACGCGCCGTCCTCGACCAGCAGGTGGTGGTCCGGCGGCGCCACGTAGATCCGCCCGTGCCGCAGCGGCTCGCCCGAGCGAGCCGCCACCGCGGGCAGCGAGCCGGACCGGCTCAGGATCGCAGGCAGCGCGCTGGCCCCGCCGGGTGGCAGGTGCAGCACGACCAGGACCGCGGCGGGCAGGTTCCCGGGGAGACCGCCGGCGAAACTGCGCAGCGCCTCGACGCCGCCGGCCGAAGCGCCGACGACGACGATGTCCCTTAACCGTTCGGCCACCAGAACACGCCTTCCGCGAGGGTCCCGACTCCGCACCTCCGACGGTAGACCCTTTCGCGGTGGTCAGCAGATCATGGAGCCACGGCGTCGCACACGGACTCGTAACGGGTCAGGACCGAGGTCACGCCGGTGAGGTCGAGGACGCGGTTCGCGCGGCAGCTGGACGGCGCGACCAGCCGCAGCTCCCGGCCGCGTGCGCGCACGTCGAGCATCGCCTGCACGCCGGCGGCGCTGAGGAACGCGACCCCGGTCAGGTCGAGCACGACCGTGCCGGGCTGATCGGCGAGTGTCTCGGCGAGCCACGGCGCGGTGGAGAGATCGATCTCGCCGGTCGCGCGGACGACGGACGCCCCGGACCGGTACTCGACCGCGAGGTCCAGCAGCCGCTCGGTGAGCGGCGTGCGCGGCTCGTCGGACACCAGGTTCGCCCCCTCGGCACGTGGTCGCGTCTCCGGCCGGAACCGGACCACGATGCTAGCGCTGCCGGGCTAAACCGAACAGCCACCCAGTTCACCGGATCGGGCGTTACCCGTCGGTTGCCGCGATCTTCGCGCTGCCCAGCACGACGTCGCCTGCCGCATCCGGCCGGTAGAGCACGGCGACCTGGCCGGGGGCGACGCCGGTGAGCGGTTCACGCAGCTGAATCCGCACCTGGTCGCCGTCCACCTCGGCGACGGCCTCGCCGAGGCCGCCGTGCGCGCGGACCTGGACCACGCATTCGGTGGGGCCGTCGAGCGGCCCCGCGGGCCACACCGGGCGGTCGGCGCGGATCTCGCGGACGGTCAGCGCGTCGGCCGAGCCGACCTTGACCGTGCCGGAGACCGGCTCCAGCGCCAGCACGTACCGCGGCTTGCCGTCCAGCACCGAGCGGTCGATGCCGAGGCCCTTGCGCTGCCCGATGGTGAAGCCGTGCACGCCGGTGTGGCGGCCCAGCACGGCGCCGGTCTCGGCGTCCACGAGGTCGCCTGGCCGCTGGCCGAGGCGCTTCTCCAGGAACTTCTTCGTGTCGCCGTCGGGGATGAAGCAGATGTCGTGGCTGTCCGGCTTGCGGGCGACGGCGAGGCCGCGGCGTTCGGCTTCCGCGCGGATGTCCGGCTTGCGGGTGTCGCCCACCGGGAACATCGAGTGGCGCAGCTGCTCCGGCGTCAGCGAGGCCAGCACGTAGGACTGGTCCTTGTCCGGGTCGACCGCCCTGCGCAGCTCCGGCACACCGTCCACAACGGACAGCCGGGCGTAGTGGCCGGTGGCGACGGCGTCGAAGCCGAGCGCGATCGCCTTCTCCAGCAGCGCCTCGAACTTGATCTTCTCGTTGCAGGTGACGCACGGGTTGGGGGTGCGGCCCGCGGCGTACTCGCCGACGAAGGTCTCGATGACCTCCTCGGTGAACCGCTCGGCGAAGTCCCAGACGTAGAACGGGATGCCGAGGATGTCCGCGGCGCGGCGCGCGTCGTGGGAGTCCTCGATCGTGCAGCACCCGCGCGAGCCGGTGCGCAGGGTGCCCGGCTTGGCCGACAGCGCCAGGTGCACGCCGACCACGTCGTGCCCGGCCTCCACCGCGCGGGCCGCCGCCACGGCCGAATCCACTCCCCCGCTCATCGCGGCCAGTACCCGCATCACACCTCCTGCTTGTTCTTGCGCAGCCCGGACAGCCCGGCCTGCCGCGCCCGCGCGACCACCGCCGCGATCTCCCGGGCCACCGCGTCCACGTCGTCCGGAGTGGACGTGTGCCCGAGCGAGAACCGCAGCGAGCCGCGGGCCGACGCGGCGTCGGCGCCCATCGCCAGCAGCACGTGGCTGGGCTGCGCGACCCCCGCGGTGCACGCCGAGCCGGTCGAGCACTCGATGCCCTTGGCGTCCAGCAACATCAGCAGGCTGTCGCCCGCGCAGCCGGGGAACGTGAAGTGCGCGATGCCGGGCAGTCTGCCCTCGCCCGTCGGCATGCCGTTGAGGATCACGTCCGGCACCTCGCGCCGGACGGCCTCGATGAGCGCGTCCCGCAGACCGCCGACCCGCTCGGCGTAGCGGGGCTGCTCGCGCACCGCTTCCTCGACGGCCGTCGCGAACGCGCGGATGGCGGGCACGTCGAGCGTGCCGGAGCGGACGTCGCGCTCCTGGCCGCCGCCGTGCAGCAGCGGCACACACTCGGTGTCGCGGGACAGCACGAGCGCGCCGACGCCGTAGGGGCCGCCGAGCTTGTGCCCGGTGAGGGTGAGCGCGCTGACGCCGCTGTCCGCGAAGTGCACCGGGACGGCGCCGACGGCCTGCACGGCGTCGGTGTGCAGCGGGATTTCGTGCTCCGCGCAGATCGCCGCGAGCTCGGCCATCGGGTTGACCGTGCCGACCTCGTTGTTCGCCCACATGACGGTGACCAGCGCCACGTCGTCCGGGTCCGCCTCGATGGCCTTGCGCACGGTCTCCGGCAGCACGCGGCCGTGTTCGTCCACGTCGAGCCAGGTGACCTCGGCCTGGGCGTGGTCGGCGAGCCACTGCACCGCGTCCAGCACGGCGTGGTGCTCGACCGCGCTCGCCAGGACGCGGCGGCGCTTCGGGTCGGCGGCCTGGCGCGCCCAGTAGATGCCCTTGACCGCGAGGTTGTCGCTTTCCGTGCCGCCCGCGGTGAAGATGACTTCGGACGGACGGGCGCCCAGCGCCTCGCCGATGACCTCCCGCGCTTCCTCGACGGCCCGCCGCGCGCGGCGGCCGGAGGAATGCAGCGAGCTGGCGTTGCCCACCGTGGACAGCGCCTCGCTCATCGCCGCAATGGCGGACGGCGACATGGGGGTGGTCGCCGCGTGGTCGAGATAGGTCATCGCACTACCAGGGTAGACCGTGCGGTATCACTCGCGTGTGGGCCACCGCCGGGTGATGACGACGCCCACGGCGGCGAGCGCGGCGAGCGTGAGCGCGAGCACACCCAGGGCGGGCGCGGGCTCGTGCGCCGAGGCGAGCAGGCCGAGCAGGACCCCGCCGAAACCGACGGTCAGCGCCGAGGTGACCCAGTCGCCCAGCTGCATGGCCGAGGTGTTGAACCCGCGCTCGTGCTCGGGTGAGAACCGCAGCAACAGCAGGGAGATCGACGGGTAGGCGATGCCCATGCCCGCCCCGCCGAGCAGGCACGCGACGAACGCGAGCCAGCCGGGGAACCACGGCTGCGCGACGAACCCGAACAGCAGCACGGCGACGGCGACCATCCCGAACCCGGCGCGCAGCAGCTTCTCGCGGGACCAGTCCGGGTGGCGGCCCTGCACGGCGGAGGCCGCGGACCAGGTGAGCGCGGAGGCCGTCAGCGGGAGCCCGGCCAGCGCCGGGCTGTAGCCGTGGACGGTGGCCATGGCCAGCGGGAGGTAGGCCTCCATCCCGGCGAAGGCGCCGCCGAGCAGCGCCCGCGAGGCGACGACCGTCGGCAGGCCGGGCCGCGCGGTGACCGTCCCCGGCGGCACGAGGCGGCGGACGGCGATGGCGAGCGCGAGGAGGCCGGCCGCGCCGTAGCCGAGCGCGGCGGGGCTGGGGTGCTGGGCGGCCCAGGTCAGCGCGGCGACCCCGGCCGCGGCGGCGAGGGCCACCAGGACCCCGGCACGGCGTTGGCCGGCGCCCGCGGTGTGGGTGAGCCGTCGCGCGACCGGGATCAGCATCAGCAGGCCGACCAGGGCCAGCGGCACGAGGCCGAGGAACACCCAGCGCCAGCCGAGGTGCTCGGTGATGAGGCCGGCGACGGTCGGCCCGACGACGGCGGGCAGCACCCAGGCCGCCGCGTTGGCCGCGTACATGACGGGCCGTTCCCGGTCGGTGTAGACGAGCGCGATCAGCAGCGAGACGGCGACCAGGACGATGCCCGAGCCGAGCCCCTGGAGGACGCGACCGGCGAGCAGGAACGCCATGTCGGTGGCGGTCCCGGCGACGACCAGCCCGGCGAGGAACAGCCCGGGCCCGGCGATCATGGGAATGGCGGGCCCCCGGCGGTCGCAGACCCGCCCGGACAACACGGTCGCCACGACGCTGGCGACGAGGAACGCGGTGAACGGCCAGGAGTAGAGCCGCTGCCCCTCCAGGTCGGCGACCATGGTGGGCATCGCGGTGGCGACGCCCATGCTCTCGAACGCGATGAGGGTGACGACGAGCAGGCTGGCCACGGTGGTCGTCCGGTGCTCGGCCGTCCACAGCACCCCCCGCGACCGGGCTTCGACGATCATGAGTTCAGGCTGCAACCTCCACCACACTGGAGGTCAAGGAGAGAAGCCACCCACAACCCGCCGCCCAGCAACGAAAGTCCGAAACCTCCCGAACCACTCCCCTCCCGCAACCCGATCCCCAGCCAAATCGGTTGCCGAGCCACCGGGTCAAGGCACGCTTTCCCGCCTTGACGCGGTGTCTCGGTAACCGAACAATTCAAGATCGGGTTCGGAAGGGGCTTCTTCTCATCCGGGCGTAGCGAAGCGAAGCCCGGCGCCCTCAACACCCGCGTAGCGCCGCCCAATGGAGCCCCGCTGCGAAGGCAAAGCCACATTCCCCAACGCAGCCTGCACGGAAGCCTCAGCCAGCGCAGCCAACTCCCGCCGATCCGAAGCACGCCCCGGCGCGATCTCCCCGCACACGGTCACCTCGAGCACCAGCCCGCGCAACGCGGCGACCCGCTTCAGCGAATCGATCAGCGACTCCGGCCCGATGAACGCGGGCTGGGTCGTCTCGCGGCCGTCGGCCATCCGGTAGCGCAGCGCGAGCGGCCGCACCGGGACACCGGCGTCGATCGCGGCCTGGAAGGTCGCCGGGCGGAACCGGCCGGACGCCAGGCCGCACCACGTGGTGCCCTCGGGCGTCACGTTCACCAGCGAACCGGCCCGCAGGGCGGCGGCCAGCTGGTCGATCGTGGACGGCAGTGTCGACAGCCGTTCGCGGTCCAGGAAGATGCTGCCGCCGCGCGCGACCAGCGTGCCCAGCACCGGCCAGCCCGCGATCTCCCGCTTCGCCAGCGCGCGCATCGGGCGCACCGCGTTGACCGCCACGATGTCCAGCCACGAGATGTGGTTGTTCACCACCAGCGCCCCGCGGCCGCCGCTGTCCAACGGCTCGCCCCGGACCACCAGTCGCACCCCGAACGCCCGCAGCACACCGCGGAACACCAGCCGTGCCACCGAATTCCGGCACCGCGGCACGAACATCACCGGCAGGGCCCCGAATGCCAGCAGCACCACGCCGGCAGCGGCGGTGAACCGCAGCGCGCGCCGCACCCCGCCGACCGACGGCGCGCCCGGCGTCAGGCACCCGTCGCCGCACGGCGAAGCGGGCATCCAGGGGTGGCTCATGCCTGGTTCCCGAGGAAGAACTTGAGGTAGCGCTCGCCCATCTGCTGCAGGTCGAGCAGGGTGAAGAAGTCGGCGACGGCGAAGTCCGGGTCGTGCGCGGGCGGGCCGCACACCTTCGCGCCGAGGCGGGTGTAGCCCTTGATCAGCGGCGGCAGCAAGGCGCGGGCCGGGCGCGCGATGTCCGCGTCCTGCCACGGGTTCAGCGGCGTCACGCGCTGCGACTCGGGCGCGTAGTGCTTGGCGAGGAGGAGGTCCCACACGCCCGCCGCGTAGGAGCCGCCGTCGGTGAGCGGGACCGACGCGCAGCCGCCCAGGTAGCGGTGCCCGGACAGCAGCATGTACCGCCCGATCCCGGCCCACACCAGGCTCACCACGGCGCCGGTGCGGTGGTCGGGGTGCACGCACGAGCGGCCGGTCTCGACGAGGGAGCCCCGCAGGCCGGCGAGGTTCGACAGGTCGAACTCGGTTTCGGAGTACAGGCCGCCGGCCCGCTCGGCGCGTCCCGGCGGGAGCATCCGGTAGGTGCCGACGATCTCGCCGGTGTTGTCGTCGCGCACCACGAGGTGGTCGCAGAACTCGTCGAACCGGTCGGCGTCCACGCCGGGCGCGGAGTGCAGGGTGGCCCCCATCTCCTCGGCGAAGACCTGGTAGCGGAGCCGTTGTGCGGCAACCACTTCGTCGTTGTCGTAGGCGACGAGGAGGGAGTAGCGGGCAGCGCCATCGGGGAGCTGGCCGTCCTGGCTGTCGGTGCTGACGAGCAACTGGGACCGCGTCATGTCTGTAGGTGTACCGGCGGGAAGGAAACCGCCAGGAGGTTCATCGCGTGACCACCTCGTGCACGTTGGATGAACCACGGGTTCTCAGGGTTCTCTCAGGAAGCCTGCGTGATCAGGCTCAAGTCATGAGATCGACACGATCGGGGTATGGCCTCACGGAACGTGGTGCCGACCGGAAGTGAGAGGGATGTCCGGCAGCTGGTTGCGGATCGTGGTGGCGCTCGGCGTGGCGGCGGTGGTGTTCGGCCTGTTCCTGGCCGTGGAGTACGTGCTGCGGCGGGTCCTGCGGCGGCTCGGTCAGCGCGCGACCGTGCTCGGTGAGCTCGGCGAGCACATCCACGCGCCGCTGCGGTGGTTCGGCGCGATGATCGTCCTGCGCATCACCGTGCTCGTCGCGTTGCCCACCGGGTCCTGGCGCAACGCCACCTCGCACGTGCTGACGCTGGCGCTGATCGGGACCGGCGCGTGGCTGCTGGCCGGCGTGCTGACCGCGATCGAGCAGACGATGCTCGGCCGGTGGCGCGTCGACGTCGCCGACAACCGGCACGCGCGGCGCATGCAGACGCAGATCCGGCTGGTGCGGCGAGTCATCGTGGCCGCGATCGCGGTGCTCGCGCTCGGCGCGATGCTGATGACGTTCCCCGGGCTGCGCACGGCGGGCACCAGCCTGCTGGCCTCGGCCGGTGTCATCGGCGCGATCGCCGCGCTGGCCGCGCAGTCGTTGCTTGGCAACGTGTTCGCCGGGCTGCAGATCGCGTTCAGCGACGCCATCCGGCTGGACGACGTGGTGATCGTGGAGAACGAGTGGGGCCGCGTCGAGGACATCACGCTGACCTACCTGGTGGTGCACCTGTGGGACGACCGGCGGCTGGTCATCCCGACCGCGCAGTTCATGTCGCAGCCGTTCGAAAACTGGACCCGCCGCGACGCCGCGCTGCTCGGGACGGTGGAGCTGGACGTCGACTGGACGATGCCGGTCGACGAGATGCGCGACGAGCTGCGGCGGATCCTGGAGTCGACCGACCTGTGGGACGGCCGGGTGAGCGTGCTGCAGGTGACCGACGCGACGCACACGCTGGTGCGCGTACGGGCGCTGGTGAGCGCGGTGGACGCCGGCACGCTGTGGGACCTGCGCTGCCTGGTGCGGGAGCAGCTGGTGCAGTGGCTGCGGAGCAAGCACCCATACGCCGTGCCGCGCGTGCGGACCGAGCGCGTCCCCGAGACCCCGTCGCGCCGCACCGAGGAGGAACCGCCCGAGCAGGACGCGCGCGTGTTCGGCGGCAGCGTCGACGGCATGGTGCGGGAGCACGCCTTCCACGGGCCTGGCCGGTCGTGAAAAAAGGGCCACCGCCGGAAAATCCGGCGGTGGCCCCTCAGGCATCAGGCGAGCCCTCAGCTCTTGCGCTTGGTGACCTCTTCGGTCAGCTGCGGCGCGACGTTGAACAGGTCGCCCACCACGCCGAAGTCGGCGATCTCGAAGATCGGCGCCTCCGGGTCCTTGTTGACCGCGACGATGGTCTTCGAGGTCTGCATGCCGGCCCGGTGCTGGATCGCGCCGGAGATGCCCAGCGCGACGTACAGCTGCGGCGACACCGTCTTACCGGTCTGCCCCACCTGGAACTGCGCCGGGTAGTAGCCGGAGTCGACCGCGGCGCGCGAGGCGCCGACGGCCGCGCCGAGCGAGTCGGCCAGCTTCTCCACGACCTCGAACTTCTCGGCCGAACCGACACCGCGGCCACCGGACACCACGATCGTGGCCTCGGTCAGCTCGGGGCGGTCGCCGCCGACGACCGGCTCCACGCCGGTGATCTTCGCCGACTTGGCGGCATCGACTGCGGGCAGCTCGACGGCCTCCTCGGCCGCCGCGCCCTCGGCCTGCGCGGCCTCGACCGCACCCGGGCGCACCGAGATGATCGGCAGGCCCTGGGCCTTCGACTTCACCGAGTACGCGCCACCGAAGATGGACTGCTCCACGGTGCCGTCGGAGTTGACACCCACGGCGTCGTAGATCAGGCCGCCGCCGACGCGGATCGCCAGACGGCCGGAGACCTCCTTGCCCTCGGCGGACGCGGTGACGATCACCGCCGCCGGGGAGGCCTGCTCGACCAGCTTGGCCAGCGCGTCGACCTTCGGGGTCACCAGGTAGTTCGCGGCGTCCTCGGACTCGGCCACGTATACCTTCTGGGCACCGTAGGCGCCCAGCTGCTCCTTGAACTTGCCGGCGGTGCCGGGGGCGCCGACGACGACGGCCGACGGCTCGCCCAGCTCGCGGGCGGCGGTCAGCGCCTCGAACGTGGTCTTCTTCAGCTCGCCGTTGAGGTGGTCGACGAGAACCAGAACTTCAGCCATTGCTCCGTTGCTCCTGCCTCAGATGATCTTCTGGCCGACCAGGTACTCGGCGATCTTGCTGCCGCCGTCACCCTCGTCCTCGACGCGCTCACCCGCGGTGCGCGGGGGCTTCGGGGCCGCTTCGACCACAGTGGACAGCGCGCTGCCGAGGCCGACGGCGCCCGCGTCGACGCCGAGGTCGGCGATCGTCAGGGTCTCCACCGGCTTCTTCTTCGCGGCCATGATGCCCTTGAAGGACGGGTAACGCGGCTCGTTGATCTTCTCGGTGACGCTCACCAGCGCGGGCAGGTTCGCCTCGAGGTGGGTCAGGCCGTCGTCGGTCTCCCGGTCGGCCTTGACGGTGGTGCCCTCGACGGTCAGCGACCGGACCTGGGTCAGCTGCGGCAGCCCGAGCAGCTCGGCCAGCATCGCGGGAACGGCGCCGGCGCGGCCGTCCGAGGCCTCGTTGCCGGCGATGACCAGGTCGAAGCCCTCGACCTTGCCGACGGCGGCGGCGAGCACCTTGGCGGTGGCCACGGCGTCGGAGCCGTGCAGGGCCTCGTCCGAGACGTGGATGGCCTTGTCCGCGCCCATCGAGAGGGCCTTGCGGATGGCGTCGGTCGCGCGGTCCGGGCCCACCGAGATCACGGTGACCTCGCCCTCGCCGGCTTCCTTGATCTTCAGCGCTTCTTCGACCGCCTTCTCGTTGATCTCGTCGAGAACGGCGTCGGCGGACTCGCGGTCGAGCGTGTGGTCACCATCGGAGAGCTTGCGCTCCGAATAGGTGTCCGGCACCTGCTTGACCAGGACAACAATGTTCGTCATTGGTCCCCTTCGACCTCCCTGAACCAGCCTTACTGGTCGGTAGCGTAGGGAGATTTCAGCCCCGACGCGCCCCGAGGTGACGGCATTCACCCGGAATCCCGATTTATCGGGACGATCGTTCAGCTTTATCTCCGATGCGCCCAGGCTACTCCGAGTGGACGCTTGCGCGGATGGGTTACCCCGGATGGTGCGATCGGTCTAACCTGACTTCCCGTGCCCAACCACGTCGCCGTAGTGACCGACTCGACCGCGTCCCTGCCGGAGCAGCTGCGCAAGCAGTGGGACATCTCGGTCATCCAGCTCCAGCTGCAGGTGGGCGACCAGGTCGACGAGGAGAACCGGTTCGACCGCGGCGAGCTGACCGAGGCGCTGAAGGCCGGGCAGCGGGTGAGCACGAACCCGCCCGATCCCGGCGCCTTCTTCTGGACCTATCAGGACGCCGCCGCGGCCGGCGCGAGCGCGATCGTGAGCGTGCACATCTCGGAGCGCATGTCGGCGACGCTGGCGTCCGCACGGGAGGCGGCGCGGCAGGTGCAGATCCCGGTGTACCCGCTGGACAGCGGCACGACCGGGATGAGCCTCGGCTTCGCCGTGCTGTCCGCGGCCAGGGCCGCCGCGGCGGGCGGACGGGTCGAGCGCGTGATCGAGGCGGCGCAGCGGCGGTTCGCGACCAGCAGCGAACTGCTCTACGTGGACACGCTGGAGTACCTGCGCCGCGGCGGCCGGATCGGCGGCGCGGCCGCGCTGCTGGGCACCGCGCTGTCGATCAAGCCGCTGCTCACCGTGCGCGACGGCGAAGTGGCGCCGCTCGCGCGGGCCGCCGGCAGCAGGCGCGCGCTGGCGAAGCTCGTCGACCTGGCCGCCGCACGGGCCGGCAATCTGCCCACCGACCTGGCGATCTCCTGCTTCCGCCCCAGCGAGCGCGAGCTGATGCTGGTCCAGCAGCTGCGCGAGCGGATCCCGAACGTGACCGAGCTGAGCATCGTCGAGGCCAGCACCGTGATCGGCGCGCACGTCGGCCCCGGTGCGCTGAGCATCACGGTCTCCCCCGGGTAACCGTGGAACCAGCGGGGTAACCCATCCGTTGACCCGGTGACGAAACCGGCATACCGCCCCGGAGGACGGACATGGCTTCGCTGTTCAACAAGATCGCCCGATTCGCCAACTCCCCGCAGGGCAAGCGCGCCATCCGGCAGGCGCAGCAGTTCGCCAACGATCCCCGCCGCCGCGCACAGGCCAAGTCGGCCATCGCCAAGCTCAAGGCACGCGTGAGCGGGCACGGTCGCCGGCCGTACTGACCTTTCCCGGCAACACCACGACCGCCAGCGCCAGCAGGGCCAGCCCGGGCAACGCGACCGCGTTGATCACCTGGTCCAGCGGCTGGAACACGTGCAGGTGCATCAGGTGGTAGATCGCGTGCGGCACCGAGAAGACCAGCCACGCGACACCGGCCAGGCGCGCGGCGGTCGTGGTCCGCACGACGATCGCCCCGATCGTCACCGCGCCGAGCGCGAGGAACATCGAGCCGACGTCGCGGATGAGGTGTTCGTTGTAGGGGCCGTCCAGCGAGACCCAGCTCGGCCGGATCACCGGGAAGTCGCCGTAGAAGCTCTCCGGCAGGACCGCTGCCCAGAAGCCCACCACGAGGCCGGTCAGCGCGAGCAGTGTGAGAATTCCGAGTCGCATGCCATGAGGACTGCGCAGCCCTCGGGAACGTGACAGCCGGCCGTTGTTGGATCGTTTCCACCGGAACCGTAACGGAGTAGCTCGCTCACCCGATAGGGTTACGCCTCAGCTCGCACTGCTGCTACTGAGGGGAGCCGTCACGGTGCACACGGCTACGAGCGTCCGGGACGACCAGCACATCCAGCCCGACCTCCGCCGCTTCGCCGCGGCGCCCTTCGACAGCAGACCGGTGGCGACCGCGACCGAGGCCGACCTGGACGTCCGCCTGTTCCGCACCACCTATCTGCCGTCGTTCGTGGCGAGCGAGGCGCTGGAGGAAAATTCCCGTCCCGTCGAGAAGGACCTCGCGTGGCTGCGGCTGACGACGCCGGGCGGGGTGCCGACCGCGCTCGGCGTGCTGACGATCGGGCGGGACCCGAGCGCGCACGTGCCCGGCGCCTACGTCCAGTTCGTCCGCTACCAGGGCCTGGACCCGGATGCGCCGGTCGCCGACCAGCAGGAGCTGCGCGGCAACCTGGTGGAGACGGCGGTGCGGCTGAGCGCGCTGCTCAGCGGCCACCTGCGGACGCGGCTGGCCGACGGCGAGGGCTTCCGCGAGGAGCAGCTGCCGGACTACCCGCTGGAGGCGCTGCGGGAGACGTGCATGAACGCGGTGATGCACCGCAACTACGAGACCTCGCACGCGCCGGTGCGGATCAGCTGGTTCGACGACCGCATCGAGGTGACCAACCCGGGCGGCCCGTACGGGCAGGTCCGGCCGGACAACTTCGACCGCGTGCACGACTACCGCAACCCGAACCTGGCGCGTGCGATGAAGGCGCTGGGGTACGTGAACCGCTTCGGCCGCGGCATCTTCCGCATCCGTTCGGCGATGGCGAAGGCGGGCAACCCGGTGCCCGAGTTCCGCGTCGACGCCTCGTCGTGGTCGGTCGTGCTGCGGAAGTGGCCCTGACTCACCCAGTAGTGTCCCCGGGGTGAGTACGTCGCGCGCCGAAGCACTGCACCTGACCGGGGAACGCACGGTCCCGGGCATCGCCGAGGAGAACTACTGGTTCCGTCGGCACGAGGCGGCTTACCACGCGCTGCTGCCGTGGTGCGCCGGCGCCGTGGTGCTGGAGGCCGGTTGCGGTGAGGGCTACGGCGCCGGGCTGATCGCCTCGACGGCGAAGTCGGTGCTCGCGCTCGACTACGACCAGCCGACCACCGAGCACGTCGCCCGGCGTTATCCCCAGGTGTGGACAGCACGGGGGAACCTGGTGCGGCTGCCGCTGCGCGACGGCTCCGTCGACGTGGTCGCGAACTTCCAGGTGATCGAGCACCTGTGGGACCAGGGCGCGTTCCTGGCGGAGTGCCTGCGCGTGCTGCGGCCGGGCGGTCGGCTGCTGGTCACGACGCCGAACCGGATCACGTTCACCCCGGACAGCGACACGCCGCTGAACCCGTTCCACACCAGGGAACTCGCGGCGGACGAGCTGGATTCGCTGTTGCGCGAGGCGGGTTTCGCGGTCGAGCTGATGCACGGCCTGCACCACGGTCCGGGCGTGCGGGAGCTGGACGCCCGGTACGGCGGGTCGATCATCGACGCGCAGCTGGAAGTCGTGATGGGACACCTGCCGGGGCAGGCGCCGTGGCCGCCGGAGCTGCTGGCGGACGTCGCGGCGATCCGCGCTGGGGATTTCGAGATCCACGGCGAGCGGGTGGACGAGAGCCTGGACCTGGTCGCGGTGGCGGTGCGGCCGTGACCGGGGAGGGGACGTTCTGCCTGGTGCTGCACAGCCACCTGCCGTGGCTGCCGCACCACGGGTCGTGGCCGGTCGGCGAGGAGTGGCTGTACCAGGCGTGGGCGCACTCGTACCTGCCGGTGGTGGACCTGCTGCGGCGGTTCGCGGCGGAGGGCAGGCGGGACGTGCTGACGCTCGGGGTGACGCCGGTGCTCGCGGCGCAGCTGGACGACCCGTACGCGTTGCGGGCGTTCCACGAGTGGCTCGGGCACTGGCAGTTGCGGACGGTGCAGGCCGGGACGCTGTGGCGGGAGGACCCGTTGCTGCGGGAGCTGGCGGCGGCGGAGTACCGCACGGCGACGTGGTCGCTGGAGGACTTCGAAACGCGGTGGCGGCACGGTTTTTCGCCGGTGCTGCGGTCCCTTGTGGACTCCGGGGTGATGGAGTTGCTGGGCGGGCCGTACGCGCACCCGTTCCAGCCGTTGCTGCAGCCGCGGGTGCGGTCGTTCATGTTGCGGGGTGGCCTGGCGGACACCGAGTTGCGGATCGGGCACCGGCCGGACGGGATCTGGGCGCCGGAGTGCGGTTACGCGCCGGGCATGGAGGAGGACTACGCGGCGGCCGGCGTGCGGCGGTTCCTGGTGGACGGTCCGGCGTTGCACGGGGACACGGCGTTCGCGCGGCCGGTGGGTTCGACGGACGTGTTGTGCTTCGGGCGGGATCTGGAGGTCACGTACCGGGTGTGGTCGCCGCGGGCGGGCTACCCGGGGCACGCGAACTACCGGGATTTCCACACGTGGGCGCACGAGGTGGGGTTGAAGCCGTCGCGGGTGACGGGCAAGCAGGTGGAGCCCGCGGAGAAGGCGCCGTACGACCCGGCGCTGGCCGCGGACACCCTGCGGACGCACGTGAAGGATTTCGTGGAGACGGTGGTGTCGCGGCTGCGGGCGTTGCGTTCTGCGCACGGCCGGGAGGCGCTGGTCGTGGCGGCTTACGACACCGAGTTGTTCGGCCACTGGTGGCACGAGGGTCCCACGTGGCTGGAAGGCGTGCTGAGGGCGCTGCCGGAGGCGGGCGTGCGGGTGACGACGCTGCAGGGCGCGGTCTCGGCGGGGCTCGTCGGTGCGCCCGTGGAGTTGCCCGCATCGTCGTGGGGTTCGGGCAAGGACTGGCGCGTCTGGGACGGCGAGCAGGTGGCCGACATGGTGGCGGACAACGCGGCTTTGCAGGAGCGCTTGCTGGCCCTCCCCCGCACGGAGATGCGCGACCGGGTGGCGGACTGGGCAGTGGGCGAAGCGACGATGGCCCTGTCGAGCGACTGGGCGTTCATGGTGACGAAGGACTCGGCCGCGGACTACGCCCGCCGCCGCGCGGCCGTGCACACCGCGCGGTTCGATGAGCTGGCGGGCTGGATCGGCCGGGGTCCGCTTCCGGCGGCGGTGGAGCGCTGGGCCCGGGAGGACAATCCGTTCGGGCAGTTGGATGCGCGGCAGCTCTGAGGGCTAGCCAACCTGAACCTGGCGCCGCCGCGCGATGTCGCCTCCCCGCCGTCCGACAACCCGAAGCACTGGCCGCCCACCGGCGCCGCCGCCGGGCCGCCCACCATCCTGTCGCGCCTCCGCACCCGGCCCGGCCGCGCACTGCCGTCTTGTAGCGCCTCCGCACTGCCCGACCGCCCACGCCGTCCTGTAGCGCCTCCGCGCCACTCGGCAACCCGAACCACCCACTGACCGGCGCCGCCACCCGGCGACGCCCCGGTCCGCACGATCGAGGCAATCCCGCCCCACGCTGCCCACCACCCCGGCAGCTTCACCCCACCCCGGAAACTGCACCCCCACCCGGCCGCTAGCCCAGGCCGCATCCAGCCCCTGTCGCTGCTGGGGGCCACCTCACCCGCCCCACCTCCGTGCTGCCCGACCACCCACGCCCCAGGCGCCGTCCGGCAGCCACTCCCCGGGCGCGCACGGTCGAGGCAATCCCCGCCCACCACTCGGAAATTCACTCCGCCCCGGCTGCCTGCCCAGGCCGCACCACGTCCCCGGTCACCGCCGGGCCACCTCACCGCCCCGCCTTCCCGCAGTCTGGCAACCCGAACCACCCGCCGTCCGGCAGCGCCTCCCCACCACCCGGCCGTCCGCCGCCGCCCGGCAGCGCCTCCCCACCATCCGGCCACCCGCCGCCGCCCGGCAGCGCCTCCCCGCTGCTCGTCCACCCGCGCCGTCGGGTCGCGCCTCCGCGCCGCCCGGTCCGGCCGCCCGGCCACTCCCCAGGCCTGCCCGGTCACCCACCCACCGCAGCCCACCACCGCCCACCACTCGTCATGTGATCGACATCACCCGCCGGTATCGCGCGTCGTCGGGCGGTTCAGTTCTTAGTTGACCAGTGAGTAACCTCCTGTCATGCGCGTGCTGATGCTGTCCTGGGAGTACCCGCCCGTCGTGGTCGGCGGGCTGGCCCGCCACGTGCACGCGCTGGCCCGCCACCTCGCCCAGGACGGGCACGAGGTCGTGGTCCTCTCCCGGCACCCGGCAGGCACCGACGCCCACACACACCCCACAACGGACCTGGTGGTCGAGGGCGTGCGCATCATCCGCGTCGCCGAGGACCCGATGCACGTGACGTTCGAGCGGGACCTCGTGGCGTGGACGCTGGCGATGGGCCACGGCATGGTGCGCGCGGGCCTGGAGCTGGCCCGGTCGTGGCAGCCGGACGTCGTGCACGCCCACGACTGGCTGGTGGCGCACCCGGCGATCAGCCTGGCCGGCGCGCTGCGGCGCCCGCTGGTCGGGACGATCCACGCGACCGAAGCCGGCCGGCATTCGGGCTGGTTGTCGCAGCCGTTGAACCAGCAGGTGCACTCCGTGGAGTGGTGGCTGGCCAACCGGTCGGACGCGCTGATCACATGTTCGCAGGCGATGCGCGCGGAGGTCGCGAAGCTGTTCGAGGTGTCGGCGGACGACATCACCGTGATCCACAACGGCATCGAGGAGCGCGGCTGGCAGGTCGCGGCGGACGAGGTCGCGCGGGCGCGGGAGAAGTACGCGCCGGGCGGCGAGCCGTTGCTGTTGTTCTTCGGGCGCCTGGAGTGGGAGAAGGGCGTCCAGGACCTGGTGTCGGCGCTGCCGAAGATCCGCCGCGCGCACCGCGGCACGCGGCTGGTGGTCGCCGGGCGGGGGCGGCACCTGGACGAGCTGGTCAAGCAGGCGCGGCGGATGCGGATGCAGCACGCCGTCGAGTTCGCCGGGCATCTGCGGGACCGGGAGCTGCGGGCGGTGCTCGCGGCGGCGGACGCGGTGGTGCTGCCGAGCCGGTACGAGCCGTTCGGGATCGTCGCCCTGGAAGCGGCGGCCGCGCGGGCGCCACTGGTGGCTTCGACGGCCGGTGGGCTGGGGGAGGTCGTCGTCGACGGGGTCACCGGGTTGTCCTTCGCACCCGGGGATGTGCCCGCGCTGACGGCGGCGGTGAACTCGGTGCTGCGGGACCGCGCCGCCGCGGAGAGTCGTGCGCGCACCGCGCAGGCCCGCCTCGCCGACGACTTCGACTGGGCTCGCATCGCGGCGACGACCGCCGAGGTCTACCGCAAGGCCCGGGTCCGCGAGCACGGCGACCTGGGACGCCCCAAGATCCCGACGGGCAACGTGCTCAACCCTGAGCCGCCACCGGTGGTCGTGGAGCGGAAGACCACCGCCGCGGCACGGAAAGGCGGGACGAGGAAGCCTGCGCGCTGAAGCCGCCCCGCGATCAACGGCGGTCGGCCATCAACCTCGCACGTGGCTGTGATCAGTCCACAACGCGCTCGAAGACCAGCCAGGGCCCGTCGGGCAGTGGTGGTTCATGCACCTCGGTGAACCCGCTCGTCGTGACGAGGCGTTGGGAGACGGTGTTGTGCGGCCGGATCACCGCGCGCACGACCCGGACGTCCGGTTCACGCACGGCGCGCGCGACGAGTTCCGCCAGCGCGGCACGGGCATAACCGCGACGGCGCCACGCCGGCTCGATCTCGTAGGTCACCTCGACGACGCCCTGCTCGTCCGGCGGCCCGTGGTAGCCCGCGCGGCCGACCACGCCGACTGGCCCGGCGATGGCGCCGGCGAGCCAAGCGGCAGCCCGCGGGTCGGCGCGGACGCGCGTGCTCGCCCGGCCCCAGCCCGGTAACCAGCGCGGGTTCACGAAGTACGGCGTCAACTCGACCGGCGCCACACGGTTCGCCGCGGCGAGATCTCCTGCGGCGAGAGCGTGGTAGGTGGCCGGGGGCAACGGGACAACGCGCACGCCCCTACCGTCGCAACCCGACCGGTTGCCTGTCGATCGAATTGCTGCCCGCCTCGCAGGTGATGCCGGAGTCGTCGGCCAGGTTGTGGCGCGGTATGCCCGCGTCCTGTCCGCCGCCGTTCAGAACACCGGCAGCAGTTGCCCACGCTCGGATTCCGGGCGGGGGCCGAAGATTCGGCGCTCGGACTCCGTGATGGGCGTGTCGTTGATGCTCGCCTCGCGGCGGCGCATCAGGCCGTTCTCGGTGAACTCCCAGAGCTCGTTGCCGTAGCTGCGCCACCACTGGCCCTCGGCGTCGTGGCATTCGTACTGGAAGCGCACGGCGATCCGGTTGCCGCGGAAGCCCCACAGCTCCTTGCGCAGCGCATAGTCCAGTTCGCGCTCCCACTTGCGGCGCAGGAACTCGACGATCGCGTCGCGGCCGACGACGTGCTGATCCCGGTTGCGCCAGACCGAGTCGGGCGTGTAGGCCAGCGCGACTTTCTCCGGGTCTCTGGTGTTCCAGGCGTCTTCGGCTGCTTGGACCTTTTGCGCGGCGGTGACTTCGTCGAACGGCGGGAACGGCGGACGGTCGGACATGGGAACCCCAATCTGGAGAACGCTCGTTCTCCGCTGATGCGCTACCGTAGAGAACGCACGTTCTCCGCGCAAGGGGTGGATTGGATGGATCACGACGAGGCACGCGTGCGGCTGCTCGACACCGCCGAGGAGCTGTTTTACGCGCGCGGCATCCAGGCGGTGGGCATGGATGCCATCCGCTCGGGATCGGGCGTCTCGTTGAAGCGGCTGTACCAATGCTTTCCGGCGAAGGGCGATCTCGTCGAGGCCTACCTGCGCCGCCGCGACGAACGGTGGCGGCGGTCGCTGGCGGACTACGTGTCGGCTCAGCGGCCGGAAGACGCTGTCCCGGCGGTGTTCGATTGGTTGCGGCAGTGGTTCAGCGAGGACGACTTCCGGGGGTGCGCGTTCATCAACTCGTTCGGCGAACTGGGCGACGGGGCACCTCGCGTCGCGGCGGTGGTGCGGGAGCACAAGGACCTGGTCCGGGATTACTTGCGAGCCCTGGCCGGCTCGGACGAACTGGGCGACCAGATCTTCGCGCTGGTCGAAGGCGCGACAGTGATCGCGGGCATCACGGGCGATCCGGGAGCCGCCGAGAGCGCCAAGACTGCGGCGGTGGCGCTGCTTCAGGCTTCCGCCGAGCGGTGATGCCGGGGCGGTTTGTTTGTGGAGACAGGCGATCCGGCTGGGATGCCGGGTTCGCTTACGGGAGACGGTTGACGGGGCACTTCGGCGGGGCGTTTCTGCGAGGGACGGCCTGGACATGGCTGTCTTGAAGCGCGCGCGTGATGGCGCCAGGCGGGTCCCCGTCGGCGACGAGCTACTGACTCGGCGTCCTACGCGGGCTGTGCCCAGGACGCCGCAGGCGATGCCATGCAGTCGGGACCACACCAAGCGATGCGGCCCAGCGGTTCGCACCCAAGGAAGCGCACCGCTCCTTGAGGCAAGTCATGCCACCGTGGCCACCAGCCCCGAGCAGCGGAGCCGGTGGTGCGCGCCCGACAGGGCGAGAGGCGCACCGGCGCACGTCGGTAGCGCCAGCATGCGCGGCATGCACCAGCACGCGTGCCCCGATGTGCGTGAGGAGCGCTCAAGCTGGTGGTACGCGCCCCCACGCGAGAGGTGCACCGGCGGGCGGGGGGCGCACCGGCATGCCTCCGGTGCGCCGCCCCGCGGCGGATACACCCGGCGCCCGGGGATCGTGCGCCGCCCCGCTAGGGGAGTGCCGGCGGACGGAGGCGTGACGGCATGCGTCGGGGCGGGAGCATGCGTCGGGTGCGCCGCCCCCGCGGTGGGTGCACCCGGCGGGGCGGGGGTGCGTCAGCGGGCGCCGGCGGGCGGCGGGGTGTGTCAGGGTAGGACGTCGGCTGGGGTTAGTTGTGCTTGCAGCTCGTCGTGGTAGGCGCCGACTCGGGCGTAGACTCCCGGCTTTCCTGGTTCGGCACAGCCTTCGCCCCAGGAGACGACTCCTACGACCCTTCCGGCGGCCACCAGGGGGCCTCCCGAGTCGCCCTGGCAGGTGTCCACTCCGCCCTCCGGGTAGCCGGCACAGACCATCGCCTCGGGGGTGTACTGCTGGGGGTACGCCTTCGCGCAATAATCGTCGCTCGTGACGGGGACCGTCGCCTTCAGCAGGACGTCCGACGAGTCGCCCATCGGCTCCGTGTTGCCCCACCCCAGGATCGTCGCCTCGGTGCCGGCCTGGTAGCCCGGATCATCCTTCGTCGCCAGCGGCAGCGGCTGCGCGGTCAACGGCTGCGTCAGCGTCAGCAGCGCCACGTCGTAGCCCTGCGTGGCGTCCTTGAACTGCGGATGCACCCACACGTGGGACACAGTGGACACCGTCCCGTCCCGGCCGCTCAGCTGCGTCCGTCCACTGACGACTCGCAGCGACGGCGGGCTCTCCCCCTGCGCGCAGTGCGCCGCTGTCAGCACTTTGTCCGCCGCGACCAGCGTCCCGCCGCAGAACTGGAGGCCGGTGGCATCGGTCAGCGCCACGGTGAACGGGTACTCCGCGATGTTCGCGGGCTTGCCACCGACGATCCCGGGCTCTGCGTGCGCGGCCGGCACGCACACACACGCGGCGACCAAACTCGCGAGAACCACGATCGATCGGGTGAAACGGCGGACTACAGGGATCATTACCAGCTCCTTCGGCGCCCTGGTGAACGGTGTCGCAGTCCAGGATTGCGCGTCGGGAGGGTTCTACACATCTACCAAAAGACAGAAATTTTGCGGACAGGTCGGGCCCGGTAGGTGGAGCATACCTACCGGGCCCGAGTGTCCGCGCTGTCCGGCCACAGCCAGCGCGAGCCGGTTTTCCCCGTCAGGAGAGGGAAAACCGGGGTCCTCTCAACACGGACGGAGCTCTAGACCAGATCCGTCAGGTAGCGCGCGTACGCGCCGGTGGTCAGGAAGTTCGGCAGCTTCTCGCCGAGCGCCGTCTCCACGAAGATCTCGCGCGCATCGTCCAGCTTGGCCTCCGGGCCCAGGTCGGCTCGGACCGACGCGAGCTCCTCGTCCAGCATGGTCCGGGCCAGCGAATCGGTCACCGCCGTGCCGTCGTCGAGCTTCGTGCCGTTGCGGATCCACTGCCACACCTGCGCCCGCGCGATCTCCGCGGTCGCCGCGTCCTCCATCAGGCCGAAGATCGCGGCGGCGCCGGTCCCCCGCAGCCACGCGTCCACGTAGCGCAGAGCGACGTTGATGTTGGCCCGCAAACCCTTTTCGGTGACTTCGCCACCCGCGCTGGCCACGTTCAGCAGATCCTCAGCGGTCACCGAAACGTCCTCGCGCGTCCGGCCGAGCTGGTTCGGCCAGCCGCCCAGCACGTCGTCGAAGACCTCCCGGCAGACCGGCACCAGACCGGGGTGCGCGACCCACGAGCCGTCGAAACCGTCGCGCGCCTCGCGTTCCTTGTCCTGCCGGACCTTCTCGAACGCCAGCGCGTTCGCCTCCGGGTCCTTGCTCGGGATGAACGCCGCCATCCCGCCGATCGCGTGGGCGCCGCGCTTGTGGCAGGTTTGGACCAGCAGCTCGGTGTAGGCCCGCATGAACGGCGCGGTCATCGTGACCTCGGCGCGGTCGGGCAGGACGAAGTCCGCGCCGGCGTCGCCGAAGTTCTTGATGATCGAGAAGATGTAGTCCCACCGGCCCGCGTTCAGGCCGGCCGCGTGCTCACGCAGCTCGAACAGGATCTCGTCCATCTCGAACGCCGCGGTGATCGTCTCGATCAGCACGGTCGCCCGGATCGTGCCCTGCGGGATGCCCAGCTCCTGCTGCGCAAGGCGGAACACGTCGTTCCACAGCCGCGCCTCGAGGTGGTTCTCCAGCTTGGGCAGGTAGAAGTACGGCCCGCTGCCCCGCGCCAGCAGCTGGCGCGCGTTGTGGAACAAGTACAGCCCGAAGTCCACCAGGCTCGCCGAAACCGGCCGCCCGTCGATGCGCAGGTGCTTCTCGACCAGGTGCCACCCACGCGGGCGAACGACGATCGTCGCGGGGTTGTCGCAGATCGTGTAGCGCTTGCCCGATTCGGTGGTGAAGTCGATGTCGCGCCGGATGGCGTCGAACAGGTTCAGCTGCCCGCCGACGATGTTCGACCAGGTCGGCGAGGTCGCGTCCTCGAAGTCGGCCAGCCACACCTTCGCGCCGGAGTTCAGCGCGTTCACGGTCATCTTGCGGTCGGTCGGGCCGGTGATCTCCACGCGCCGGTCCTCGAGGCCGGGCGCCGCGGGCGCCACCTGCCAGGAGTCGTCGTTGCGGATCCAGCGGGTCTCCGGCCGGAAGTCGAGCACCTCTTCGCCGCCGGCGAGCTTCTCCCGCCGCTGCCGCCGCTCGTCGAGCAGCTCGCGCCGCCGTCCGGCGAACTCGTTGTCCAGCCGCGCGATGAAGGCCAGCGCCGCCGGGGTGAGGATCTCGTCGTACCGCTCGCCGGCCGGGCCGGCGACCTCGATCTGCGAGGTGAACCTGTGGGACATGGCAAGCCTTCCTGGAGGGGCCGCGAGGCGGCCAGGGCGAGCGCGCCCTGGCCGCTCGCGACTTCTTCTAGAACTGGGCTTCTTCGGTGGAACCGGTGAGCGCGGTGGTCGAGCTCTCCGGGTTCAGCGCGGTGCTGACCAGGTCGAACCAGCCGGTGCCGACCTCGCGCTGGTGCTTCGTGGCGGTGTAGCCCCGCTCCTCCGAAGCGAACTCGCGCTCCTGCAGGTCGACGTAGGCGGTCATGCCCTCGCGGGCGTAGCCGTGCGCCAGGTCGAACATCGAGTAGTTCAGCGCGTGGAAGCCGGCCAGCGTGATGAACTGGAACTTGTAGCCCATGTGGCCCAGCTCGCGCTGGAACTTCGCGATGGTCGCGTCGTCCAGGTGCTTCTTCCAGTTGAACGACGGCGAGCAGTTGTAGGCCAGCATCTGGTCCGGGTACTTGGCCTTGATCGCCTCGGCGTACTGGCGGGCGACCTCGAGGTCCGGCGTGGAGGTCTCCATCCACAGCAGGTCGGCGTACTCGGCGTAGGCCAGGCCGCGGTCGATGCAGGGCTCGATGCCGTTGCGGACCTTGTAGAAGCCCTCGGAGGTGCGCTCGCCGGTGATGTACTTCTGGTCGCGCTCGTCCACGTCACTGGTGATCAGCGTCGCGGCCTGCGCGTCGGTGCGGGCGACGACCAGGGTCGGCACGTTCAGCACGTCGGCCGCGAGGCGGGCCGCGTTCAGGGTGCGCTCGTGCTGCTTGGTCGGGATCAGCACCTTGCCGCCGAGGTGGCCGCACTTCTTCTCGGACGCGAGCTGGTCCTCCCAGTGCACACCCGCGGCGCCGGCGGCGATCATGCCCTTCATCAGCTCGAACGCGTTCAGCGGGCCACCGAAGCCGGCCTCGGCGTCGGCGACGATCGGCGCGTACCAGTCGATGTCGTTGTTGCCCTCGGCCCAGTTGATCTGGTCGGCGCGGCCCAGCGCGTTGTTGATGCGACGGACGACGGCCGGCACCGAGTTGGCCGGGTACAGGCTCTGGTCCGGGTAGGTCTGGCCCGCGAGGTTCGCGTCGGCCGCGACCTGCCAGCCGGACAGGTAGATGGCCTTCAGGCCGGCGCGCACCTGCTGGACGGCCTGGTTACCGGTCAGCGCGCCGAGGGCGTGCACGTAGTCCTCGGTGTGCAGCAGGTTCCAGAGCTTCTCGGCGCCGCGGCGGGCCAGCGTGTGCTCCTCGACGACGCTGCCCCGCAGCTTCACCACGTCGGCCGCGCTGTAGGAGCGCTTGACACCCTTCCACCGGGGGTCCGACGCCCACTGCTGCTCGAGCTTCGCGGCTTCCTGCTGCAACTCGTTGGGCTGCTCTGCCATGGGAGTTCTCCACCTTTGCGAACTTTGCGATGACTCGCTTGCTTGGATCGACCATGACATGCGCTGCGCAAACACCGCCAGCGCTCCAATTTGCCAATTTCTGCAAATTTTGGCGTAGCATGTTGTGAAGGTTGCGAAACGAGATTTCGCAGCCGCTGCAAAGTTCGTGGACTGAATCGGTCACGTGATCGGTGCGGTCGGGAAAAGATCCTCGGGAAGGGCCTGTCGTGGAGAAGACTTTCGCCGGCGCGAAGCTGCGCCACCTACGCGAGAGCCGGTCGATGAGCCAGGCGGACCTGGCCAGGTTGCTGGAAATCAGCCCCAGCTACCTGAACCAGATCGAGCACAACTCGCGTCCCTTGACCGTTCCAGTGCTGCTTCGCATCACCGAAGCGTTCGGGGTCGACACCGAGTTCTTCGCCAACAACGACACCAGCCGCCTGGTCGCCGACGTGCGCGAAGCGCTGCTCGACGAGTCGCTCGGCATCGAGGCGACCACCAGCGAGCTCAACGAGCTGGCCACCAACCTGCCGACCATCGCGCAGGCCCTGGTGCGGCTGCACCGCAGCTACCGGGCGGCGGTGGAGAGCACGGCCGCGCTGGTCACCGAGAACGGCACGGGCCCGCACGGCAGCGCCGCCGCGCCCCTGCCCCACGAGGAGGTCCGCGACTTCTTCTACGAGCGCGAGAACTACGTCGCCGAGCTGGACGAACGCGCCGAGCGGATGGCCGAGGACATCGGCCTGCGCCGCGGCGGCGTTCACAAGACTTTGCAGGACCGGCTCGCCGACCACTACGGCGTGCAGGTGACCACCGAGGGCATCAACGAGGCCACGGGCGAGCAGCACCGCTACTCCCCCGACTCGAAGATCCTCCGGCTCGCGCCGAGCCTGCGGGTGGGCCAGCGGGCGTTCCGGATGGCTTCGCAGATCGCGTTGCTGGAGTACGACGACCTGATCACCGAACTGGCCGACTCGTGGGCGTTCTCCGGCCCGGCCGCGCGGTCGCTGGCGCGGGTGGGTCTTGCCAACTACTTCGCAGGCGCGCTGATCCTGCCCTACGGCCCGTTCCTGTCCATGGCGGAGAGCTTCCGCTACGACATCGAGCGGCTGTGCGACCACTTCGGCGTCGGGTTCGAGACGGTGTGCCACCGGCTGTCCACCCTGCAGCGGCCCAAGCGGCGCGGCGTGCCGTTCTCGTTCGTGCGGGTGGACCGCGCGGGCAACATGTCGAAGCGGCAGTCCGCGGCGGGCTTCCACTTCTCCCGGGTCGGCGGGTCGTGCCCGCTGTGGAACGTCTACGAGGCGTTCAGCTCGCCGGGCAAGATCCTCACCCAGATCGCGACGCTGCCGGACGGCAAGAGCTACTTCTGGATCGCGCGGACCGTGTCGCGCAACATCGGCGGCTACGGCAGCCCGGGCAAGATGTTCAGCGTCGGACTCGGCTGCGAACTCCGGCACGCCGGGCGGCTCATCTACTCGACCGGTCTGGACCTGGACGTCAAGGCGGCCGCGACGCCGATCGGCATGGGCTGCAAGGTGTGCGAACGGCCGGCCTGCCCGCAGCGCGCGTTCCCGACGATCGGCAAGCAGCTCACGGTCGACGAGAACACCAGCACCTTCGTCCCGTACCCGGCGGTGCCCAAGGGATAGCGTGGGCGCATGACGACGCTCTTCCGGATCCTGGCCGTCAGCGGGAGCACGCGGGCGGGCTCGACCAACTCGGCGATGCTCGCCACCGCGCAGGCGATCGCGCCGGAGGGCGCGGTCGTCGAGGTCTACGACGGGCTCCGGTCGTTGCCGCACTTCGATCCGGACGACGACCGGGACCCGCTCCCGGACGCCGTCGCCGACCTCCGCGGACAGCTCAAGGAAGCGGACGCGGTGCTGTTCTGCACACCGGAGTACGCGGGCGCGCTGCCCGGGTCGTTCAAGAACCTGCTCGACTGGGCAGTCGGTTCGGACGCGATGGGCGGCAAGCCGGTGGCGTGGATCAACGTGTCGTCGTCGGTCACCGGCGCCGCCGGGGCGCACGAGTCGCTGCGGACCGTGCTCGGCTACCTGGGCACGCGGATCGTCGAGGAGGCCTGCGTGCACATTCCCGTGCCGCGCGAGGCGATCGGGGCGGACGGTCTCGTCGGCGACGAGGCCATCCGGGAGCGGGTGCGCGCGGCGCTGACCGCACTCGCGACCCGCTAAACCCGGGCCGGCCCCTCGCCCACCGCCACCCTCAACGGAGCGGCTACGCGGCGCTAGCTCTGTTCAAGGGTCTTCTGCAGCGCCTTGTTCGCCTTGCGGGCCATGTCGGCGATGGCTTCGCGGCGTTCGGCGTCGGCTTCGTAGTCGGCGCGGCGGTCGCGCACGACGCGCGCCGGGGAGCCGACCGCGATGCCGTAGTCCGGGATGTCGCCGCGCACCACGGCGTGCGCGCCGAGTACGCAACCACGGCCGACGCGCGTGCCGCGCAGCACCGACACCTTCGTGCCGATCCAGGTGTCCGGCCCGATGCGCACCGGGGTCTTCACGATCCCCTGGTCCTTGATCGGCAGGTTGATGTCGGTGGTGACGTGGTCGAAGTCACAGATGTAGACCCAGTCGGCCACGAGGGTGGCCGCGCCGAGCTCGATGTCGAGGTAGCAGTTGACGACGTTCTGGCGCCCGAAGACCGCCTTGTCGCCGATGCGCAGCGAACCCTCGTGGCAGCGGATCGCGTTGCCGTCGCCGATGTGGACCCAGCGCCCGATCTCCAGGCGGCCGTAACCGGGGCGGCAGTGGATCTCCACGTCCTTGCCGAGGAAGACCATGCCGCGCAGGATGATGTGCGGGTTCGCCAGCCGGAACTTGAGCAGGCGCCAGTACCGCACCAGGTACCACGGCGTGTAGGCGCGGTTGCGCAGGACCCAGCGCAGCGAGTCGGCGGTCAGGAACTTCGCCTGACGAGGGTCGCGCCGGGCGCGGCGCCAGGCCTGCACCCGGGACAGCACCGGCGATCCCCACATGGACGTCATAGGTTGACAGTATGCCGACTCCGTTGATCATCGATACCGACCCGGGCGTGGACGACGCCTTCGCGATCGCGTTGGCCGCGCTGAGCGAGGACGTCGAACTGCTGGGGGTCACCACAGTCTTCGGCAACGTCCCGCTCGAGGCGACCACCCTGAACGCGCGCCGCGTGCTGGCCCTGTGCGGGCGCGCGGACGTCCCGGTCGCGGCCGGCGCCGCGCGGCCGCTGGTGCACGAGCAACTGCAGCGGGCCAGCCACGTGCACGGCTCGGACGGGCTGTCCGGGCGGTCGGCCGCGCTGCCCGAGCCGGACCGCGCGCTGGAGCCGGGCGGGGCGGTGAGCCTGCTGGTTTCCCTGCTGGAGGCGGCCGCGGAGCCGGTGACGATCGCGCCGATCGGGCCGCTCACGAACATCGCGCTGCTGCTCGCGGCGCACCCCGAGGTGCGGGAGAAGATCGCGCGCATCGTCGTCATGGGCGGCGGGCTGGCCGGCGGCAACACCACGGGCGCGGCGGAGTTCAACATCTGGAGCGACCCCGCGGCCGCGCGGCGGGTCCTGGTCGAGGAGCCGGTGCCGTGCGTGCTGGTGCCGATGGACCTGACCTACCGGTGCGCGGTGGACAGCGCGTGGCTGGGCAAGCTCGCGGCGTCCGGGCCGATCGGCGCAGCGCTGGAGGCGCTGACGCCGGACTACCTGGCGCACTACCGCAAGGCGCTCGGGTGGGACGGGATCGTGCTGCACGACGCGGTCGCGGTGGCGGAGGCGATCCGGCCCGGGATCCTGCGGACGGAGAGCTACCCGATCGACGTGGAGTGCTCGATGGGCCCCGCCCGCGGCGCGACGCTGGTCGACCGGCGGCGGCAGGCGCTGCGCGCGGACGCGGAAGGCGACGTCGCGCCGGGGCGCGTCGAGGTGGCCGTGGACACGGACCTGGACGGGCTGCGGGGCTTCATCCTGGAGCGGCTGGCTCGCGGCTGACGGCCGGTCGTCAACGGGCGAGCCTGGCCCTGGCCTCTTCGGTGAGCGGCGCGAAGAGATTGACCAGGTTGCCGTCGGGGTCGCGGAACAGCAGCGAGCGGTTGCCCCACGGCATCGTCGTCGGCTTCTGCACGATCTCGGGGACGACCGCCAGCGACGTCAGCCGTTCGTACGCCCGGTCCACGTCCTCGACGAGGAACTCGAGGATCGCGGAACGGTTCGACTCGGGCACGGCAGCCCCCGGGCTGAACAGCGACATCGTCTCGGCGCCGCCGATCGCGAGCGTGCACGCGGAACCGGGGAACTCGGCGAACTGCTCGGCGAGCCACCGCGCGCGGAGGCCGGTCACCTGCTCGTAGAACTCGGCAAGACGGGCGACGTCGCTGGTGATGACACGGACAGAGACGAGCTGCACGGCGGGTCCTTTCTGCACTTCTCGGAGGAACACCGGCCACGCTAGGGGCGATAGTGGACAGGATCCGCCCGGTATTGCGAGGATCTTCGGGTGACCCGGCCGATCGCCCGCGTGCTGGCCCTGCTGGAGATCCTCCAGAGCGGCGGGACCCGGACCGTGGCCGAGCTCGCCGGGCGGCTCGACGTCGACGAGCGCACCGTCCGCCGCTACGTCGATCACCTCCGCGACCTCGACGTCCCGGTCCGCACGGTGCGCGGACGGCACGGCGGGTACCGGCTGTCGCCCGGCTACCGCATGCCCCCGCTGATGCTCACCGACGAGGAGGCGCTCGCCGTCCTGCTCGGTCTGGTCGCGGGGCGGCGGGCCGGCCTGATCACCACGTCGGTCGCGGCCGCCGAGAGCGCGGTCGCGAAGATCCGGCGGGTGCTGCCCGACGCCGTCGGGCGGCGGCTCGACGCGCTGCTGGAGATCGCCGGCTTCACCGCGCCGCCACGGCCGGCGCTCACGGCGGAGGCCGGGGTGCTGCTCACCGTGGCGGAGGCAGCGCGGGATCGCCGGCCGGTCGAAATCGCTTACACCGCGGGCCATGGCGGCGCCAGCGAACGCGTCGTCCACCCGTACGGGGTGGTGGCGCACTCCGGGCGGTGGTACCTGAGCGGCTTCGACTCGGCCAGCGGGCAGGTGCGCACGTTCCGGGTCGACCGGATCAGGACTGTGGAAATCGCCGCGGGAACGTTCGACGTGCCGGCGGGGTTCGATCCCGCCGAGCGGGTGCTCGGCGCCCTCGCCGAGACGCCGTACGAGCACGAGGTGTCCGTGCGGATCCGGTCGACGCCCGAGCGGATCCGCTCCGTCTTCCCGCCGTCCGTCGCGTCGCTGGAGACGATCACCAGCGGCGATCCCTGGGTTCGGGCGCGGATCCGGGCGCAGCGACTCGACTGGATACCGCCCCTGCTCGCGGCGCTCGATCAGCCGTTCGTCATCGAGCAGCCCAGCGCACTCCGCGACCTGGTCCGGGCACTGGCGGATCGGCTAGCCCGCCACGCCGGCGCGCGAGCGGACGACTGATCACCAGGGGTGCGCGGGGTGTGGGATGCGCACGGCGGCCAGGCGCTTGTTGCGTGCGGAAGCGCTTTCCCCGACCTTGGACACGCTCGTGCAGCGCGGGTAGGTCAGGCCGGGATCCGGGTCGAGGATCTTCTCGCACGTGACGGAGTGCTCCTCCGCGCCGAGGAAGAACCGCAGGCTCGTGCCCGGCCGCACCAGGACGTGGGAGAGCCGCACGTCGTGTTCGTCGCGATCCTCGCCGAGGCCGAAGAACGGGTCGGCGTAGCGGACGCCGTCGGCCTCGAAGTGGTGCTCCGCGCCGTCCGCGTCGAGCGCCTCGGCGAGCACGCCGAGCGTCACGCTCGCCGGGATCACCAACCGCCACCACTGCGGCGGCTTGCGGCCGGTCACGGTGACCTTCAGCTGGTAGACGGCCAGCTTCACGGTTTCCGCGAACGCCTGCAGCTCGCGGCGCAAGGCCGTGGCCTCGGGCTCCAGCGCGCCGGGCCCGCCGCGGTCGCGCACGTAGTGGTAGGCCTCCTCGACCCCGCTGCGTTCCCGCGCCGACAACGCGTACTCGGTGACCAGCCGCCGGCGCTCCGATTCGGACAGACCCGGACCGTCGTCCCACATCTCCAGCATCGCCGCCGCGTGCGGGCGCACATTGCGGTACCCCAGGGCGACGTGCCAGGCCGGCAGCACCTCGTCGCCGAAGCCGGCGACCACCTCGATCGCCGCGACGCGTTCGACCGGGGACGCGAACTCCGCGGCGTGCAGCAGTTGCGCGGCGCCGTCGACCGGGCGCCTGCCCTCGAACCAGCGCAGCGCCTGCCGCCAGGCCTCGTCGGCGGGCAGCGGCGCGAGACGGCTCAGCAGCTGGGCGGCGCGCAGCCCGGGCGTGACCGGTCGCGGTTCACGAGCGGCCCACTCGTCGAGCGCCCACTGGCCCAGCGGCGTCACCTTCCGGTCGGCGTCGAGGGCGCCGAACTCGGTCAGCACGTCCAGCGCCGCGTCGAGGGGGAACAGGTCCGTGCCGCCGAAGCTCGACGCGACCGCGTCCCCGTCCTCGCTGCCCTTGAGCAGACGGTGCACCGAGAACACCAGGTCGTCGAGCAGCGGGCCGTTGGCCAGCGCGGTGAGCACCGCCCGGCACATCGCGAACGCCCCGCGACGGCGCGGATCGGCCGACTCGGCGCGCAGGACCGCGTCGAGCCCCTTGAGCCACAGCTGCGCCGGATCGTCGTGCGGCGGGCGCGCGACCGCCTCCGCGACGCCGACCTCGATCAGGCCCGCGCCTTCCGCGGCCACCCACGGCCGGTGGATCGTGACGACGTCCGCGGCCGAGCGGACCTTCTCGCCGACCTCGACCCCGAGCACCCCGGCGACCGAGGGGACGTCGGCGGGACGCAGAACTCCTTTGGGGGTAACGGGTCTCCCGTCGCCGACCCAGCTCGCCAGCGCCCTCGTCCGGGACAGCGCTGGGCACTGACTCGCCAGTGTGGAGATTCCGGTACTCACCCGCAGGACTTTAGCGAGGGCGGTCCGTTACCCGGACGGGTGTTTCCGTCCACAGTAGAGTTGTCGACTTGTCGATCATGATACGCAGGCTAAGCTCGGCCCGGTGAGCGATCTCAGCCTGACGGTCCTCGGTTCCGCCACGCCCTACGCCGAGCCGGGCAACCCGTGCTCCGGTTACCTGGTGTCCAGCGGCGAGACGCACGTGTGGCTCGACGCGGGCCCCGGCACGCTCGCCGAGCTGCGCCGCCACACCAGCCTGGACCGGCTCGCCGGCATCTGGATCTCGCACCTGCACGCCGACCACTGCGCCGACCTGCTCACCGCGTACTACGGCGCCCTGTTCGCGGACGTCGAGCTGCCCGCGCCGATCCCGCTGTTCGGCCCGCCCGGGATCGCCGACCGGCTGGCCGGCTTCCTGACCAACGGACCGTCGCGCAGCCCGGTCGAGCGGGCTTTCGCCGTGCACGAGCTGTCCGACGGGCACCGGGCGGAGATCGGGCCGATGACGTTCACCGCCGCGGCCGTCGAGCACGGCATGCCCGCGTTCGGCGTGCGCATCGAGACGGGCGCGGCTTCGCTGGCCTACTCCGGCGACAGCGCGCCCTGCCCCGCGGTGACCAGCCTGGCCAAGAACTGCGACGCGCTGTTGTGCGAGGCGGACGGCCCGGAGCCTTCGGAGGCGCACCACACCCCGGAGGACGCCGGCGAGGCCGCGGCCGGCGCGGGGGTGCGGCGGCTGATCGTCACGCACGTCGGGCCGTTCCTCACGCCGGCCGACGCCGTCACCCGCGCGGCGGCGCGCTTCGAAGGGCCGGTCGCGTACGCGGCTCCCGGCGCCGTCTTCCACCTGCCCTGATCGGCCGGGCGAACACTCCGTTTCCTCCGGATCGCCGGATTAGTGAGCGTTGCTAACAGCTCTTAAACAGAGCTACCTTGGGCGACGTGCGGGAACTGGCCGAGAACCTGATGACCACGACGGCCGCGCTGCGACGGGTCGTCCGCAGGCGCGTGCGGGACACCCTGCCGCACGCGCCCCTGCGCCCGGCGCAGGTCGAGCTGCTCCGCGTGGTCCACGAGCACCCCGGCATCGGCGTCGCCGCGGCTGCTCGTGCCCTGCACCTCGCCGGGAACTCCGTCAGCACGCTCGTCAACCAGCTCGTCGACGCCGGGCTGCTGGACCGCCACGTCGACCCGGACGACCGCCGGGCCGCACGGCTCGAACTCACCGCCGCGGCGCGGGCCCGGCTGGCCAAATGGCGCCGCACCCGCACCGGCTTCGTGGCCGACGCGATCGCGACCCTGCCCGCCGGGGACCGGGACGCGATCGAGGCCGCCCTGCCCGCTCTCGGCCGGCTGATCGCCGCGATCCAGGAGGAGAGATGACCACACCCGCGGTGCGCTGCGCCGGGCTCCGGCACGCCTTCGGCGACACGGTCGCCGTCGACGGCGTAGACCTGGATATCCCGACGGGCCGGATCTTCGGACTGCTCGGACCCAACGGCGCGGGCAAGACCACCACCATCCGCATGATCACCACCCTGCTGCCCGCGAAAGCCGGCGCGGTCGAGGTGTTCGGGCTCGACGCCGCGCGCCGCAAGATGCGCGTGCGGCGGCTCATCGGCTATGTGCCGCAACAACTTTCCGCCGACGGCGCGCTCAGCGGACGGGAGAACGTCGCGTTGTTCGCCCGCCTCTTCGACGTCCCGCGCCGCGAACGCGCCGAGCAGGTCGACAACGCCCTGGGCGCCGTCGGTCTGCGCAGCGACGCCGACCGCCCCGCCTCGACCTACTCCGGCGGCATGATCCGCCGCCTCGAACTCGCACAGGCGCTGGTCAGCGCGCCCCGGCTGCTGATACTCGACGAGCCGACCATCGGGCTCGACCCGGTGGCCCGCTCCAGCGTCTGGGAACGCATCGAGCAGGTCCGCGCCGACACCGGCATGACGGTGCTCGTGACCACGCACTACATGGACGAGGCCGAGCAGCACTGCGAACGGGTCGCGCTCATGCACCGCGGCAAGATCCGCGCTTTGGGCAGCCCGGCGGAACTGCGGGCCGAACTCGGACCCGGGTCCACTTTGGACGACGTATTCCGCGCGGTCACCGGTGACGCGTTCGACGACGCAGACAAGGGAGGGATCCGCGATGTCCGTGCCGCTCGCCGCACCGCCCGCCGCCTCGGCTGATCCGGGCGCCGTCCGCCGCCTGCTGTCCAGGGTCGGCACGATGTGCCTGGTCGAACTGCAGAAGCTGCGCCGCGACCGCGCCGAACTCCTCACCCGCGCGATCCAGCCCGCGCTGTGGCTGCTGATCTTCGGCGAGACCTTCACCCGCCTGCGCGCGATCCCCACCGGGAGCACGCCCTACCTGGACTTCCTCGCCCCGGGGATCCTCGCGCAGTCCGCGTTGTTCATCGCGATCTTCTACGGCATCCAGATCATCTGGGAACGCGACGCCGGCGTGCTGGGCAAGCTGCTCGTCACGCCTACGCCGCGCGCGGCACTGGTCACCGGCAAGGCCTTCGCGGCCGGGGTGCGGGCACTCGCGCAGGCCGTGATCGTGCTGATCCTCGCCGCGGTACTGGGCGTCGGCCTGACCGCGAACCCGCTGAAGCTGGCCGGCGCGGCGCTCGCCGTGGTGCTCGGATCGGCGTTCTTCTGCTGCCTGTCGATCGTGATCGCCGGGCTCGTGTTGTCCCGCGAACGGCTGATGGGCATCGGGCAGGCGATCACGATGCCGTTGTTCTTCGGGTCGAACGCGCTCTACCCGGTGGATCTGATGCCCGGTTGGCTGCGCGTGCTCAGCCACGTCAACCCGCTCAGTTACGAAGTGGATGCCCTGCGGGGACTGCTGATCGGCACCGCGGACCACGTATGGGTGGATTTCGGGGTGCTCGCCGGCTCCGCCGTCATCGCCATCGCCGTCGCATCCGCCCTGCTCGGGCGGCTCGTGCGGTGAGTTTGCCCGATTCCACCCCCGGGTAACCCGTTGGGCACATCACGCAATCGTGGTGACCGTCGGATTAAGGGGACAGGCGACATGTCTCGTTCGGAACACGCCCGCGTCCGGGTGGCCGGCTTCCAGCCGGTCCAGGTGCTCGCCGCGCTCGTCGGTCTGGTCTACCTCGCGATCGGCATCGTCGGGTTCGTGCGCACCGGGTTCGGTGACTTCACCGGCAACACGGACCACATGCTGATGGGCTTCATGATCAACCCGCTGCACAACCTGGTGCACGTGGTGGTCGGCGTGCTCGGCCTGCTGTTCGCCGCGACATCGGCCTCGGCCCGCACCTACGGCTGGGTCCTGTTCATCGGGTTCGGCCTGGTGACGATCTGGGGCCTGATGATCACCGGGGTCATCTCGGCCAACCCGGTGTCCGGTCTCGGCAACCCGCTCAACCTCAACACCGCCGACAACTGGCTGCACGGGGCGACCGCGGTGCTCGGCCTGATCATGGCCGTGATGCCGGCGCGCAAGAAGGTGCACGTCGAGTCCACCGACACCGCCACCACCACGCAGCAGCCGGTGGTGACCGGTGACAACGTGCCGGGCAACGCGGACGTCCCGACCCGCCCGGTGCCGCAGCAGACCGCGGCCCAGACGGGACCGCAGACCGGCCACCACCGCCCGTCGCGCTGGCGGATGCACCGGTCGGGCCGCGCCGCCCACTGACGGTCGGGCAGACTGCCCGGCGTGAGCGGAACGGTGCTGGTGCTCGGCGGGCGCAGTGAGATCGGGCTCGCCGTGGCACGGAAACTCGTGGACGGCGGGCGGAAGTTCGTGCTGGCGGCCCGGCGCAGCGGCGACCTCGACTCCGAGGAAGCGTCGCTGCGCCGGGCCGGCGCGTCGGAGGTGGTCCGCGTCGAGTTCGACGCGGACGACGTGGCCCGGCACCGCGAGGTGCTCGACGGGATCGTCGCCGAGCACGGTCCACTGGAGACGGTCGTGGTGTCGTTCGGGATCCTGGGCGACCAGGAGCGGGCCGAACGGGACGCGGCGCACGCGATGGCCGTGATCCACACGGACTACGTGGCGCACGTGAGCATCCTGACGGAGCTGGCGAACCTGCTGCGCGCGCAGGGCAGCGGGCAGCTGGTGGTGTTCTCCTCGGTCGCCGGGGTCCGGGTGCGGCGGGCGAACTACGTGTACGGCTCGGCGAAGGCCGGGCTGGACGGGTTCGCGAGCGGCCTGGCCGACGCCCTGCACGGCAGCGGCGTGCGGCTGCTGCTGGTGCGCCCGGGTTTCGTCGTCGGGCGCATGACCGAGGGCATGTCGCCCGCCCCGTTCTCCAGCACGCCGGAACAGGTCGCGACGGCGACGGTCCGCGCGCTGCGGCGGGGACGGGGCGAGGTGTGGGTGCCGCCGGTGCTGCGGCCGGTGTTCTTCCTGATGCGGCTGCTGCCGCGGGCGATCTGGCGGCGGATGCCCCGCTGAAACGACCGAAGGCCACTCCCGCCGGGAGTGGCCTTCGCCGTGGTGAGGGGTGGTCAGCCGCCGAGGAGACCGCCGACGAGTCCACCGAGGAGACCGCCGACCAGGCCGTCGTTCTTCTTGGTGGTCGGCTGGGTCGTGCCGGGCGAGCTGCTCGGCTGCTGGGAGCTCGGCTCGGTCGTGGTCTCCGGCGGCGTGGTCGTCTCCGGGGACGTGGTCTCGGCGCTGCCGGAGCCGGTCGTCGTGCTGACGGCGGGCGCCGGGGCGGCCTGCGAGGTGGTCGGCGCCGCCGTGGTGCCACCGGCCGTCGACTGGCTGGTGCGCGCCTGGCTGCTCGCGCTGCTGGTCCCGTTCTGCGCCGCCGGCGTCTGGGCCTGCGACGACGCGCTGCCGGACGGCGGCAGCTCGGCGCTGGTCGAGGTCGGCGTGCTGCTGGCGAGCAGTTGCTGCTGCGGGGCGGCGATCGTGCTGGTCGGCGTGTGACCGGTGCTCGTGTCCGGGCCGCCACCCGCGCCGCCCGGCGCCGCGGCGTCGTGCAGCTGCCCGGTGGTCAGCGTGCTGACCGCGACCCCGGCCAGCGCCGCCACACCGGCGGCGAGGGCGCCGATGCGGCCTGCCTTGCGCTTGTCCCACCGGCTGCCCGGCTCGCTCTCCCGGCGCAGGATGCTGGCCGCCGGGATGCGCACGGTGGGCGCGTCGGCCATCTCCGGGGTGATGCCGGAGTCGTCGACGGGCTCCTTCGGCAGCTTGACCGCGGTGAACTCCTGCGTGACGCCTTCCCTGCGCAGCAACTCCGCGACGCTGATCTGCCGCGTCGTGGCACTCGGTCGAGTGTCTTTGTCGTCGCTCGTCACGCTGAACCTCTCCAAATCCGCTTACTGCCCGCGACATGATTACTGTTGTTATCAGTTCGTTGCCTCAGGTCGTGATCGAGGTCACAGCCATTGGGCCAAATGTCGTACGCACCGTGACGAGCCGATGGCTGAGGCGACCCGATACTGTGAGCCGCATCGCGCAGTTCCGGAGGTGACAGCGTGGCTGGCCGCAACCCCTTGTCGTGGGTGAGCAGCGTGGCGGACTGGTTCGAGCAACGCGGCGTCTACGTGCCGGGCGAGGACAACCACACGGTGGACCCGTGGCGCGACTTCGGCTGGTTGATCGTCGCCTGGCTGGTCGGCTGCGGCACCTTCATCCTCTTCCTCGCGATGGCCGTGTGACCCCATCGGGGGTGAGCGTGATCACGGCTGGTGGCCCGCCGATCACGGATCGGCCACAGCCCGACACCAGGTCCGCGTCAACCCCGCGCCGTGACTCGCACCCGCCCGCGACTAGGGACAGAGTGGAGCGCGCCCGGCGGAAATACCTACCCCGAACGGACCAGCCGGCCGGGCAGCCGAAGATGTGAGGAAGTGGCCCCTGTGCGCACCCCGAGGCACGCGATGGCCGCCCTCGTCCTGGTGGCGGTGACCGCTTGCGGTGCGCCGGCGCAGGTCGAGGGCGGGTCGACGAGCACCGGCGGTGATGTCGCGATCCAGCAGGCGGTCCCCGCGCTGCGCACCCTGGACTTCGGCGGCCAGTACCGGTTCGACGACGGGGTCGCGGTGTCGGTGTCCGCGCCGAAACCGTTCAAGCCCAGCAACAGCGCCTATCCGCGCAGCGACCGGGCGGTCGCGTTCGAGATCATCATCCGCAACGAGGGTGACCAGCCGTACCGGTTGTCCGGGCTGAGCGTGTCGGCGACCGTCGGGGACGTCGCGTCGAAGCAGGTCGTGGACTCCACGCAGGGCTACAGCGGCATCGTCGACGCGGGCAAGGACGTGCAGCCCGGGCGCGACGTGCGCCTGAACCTGGCCTTCACCGCGCCGCCGGAGCCGGCCGAGATGCGGCTGACGCTGCGCCCGACGGCGACCAGCCCGGTGATCGCCGTGTACTGCGGGCCGGCCTGACCCTCGCCCGGATACGCTCGGGGCATGACTGACCCGCAGCGGCTCACCGCCGGCGACAAGGCCCCCGACTTCACCCTTCCCGACAGCACGGGCAAGCAGGTCTCGCTGTCGGACTTCCGGGGCAGGCACGTCGTCGTCTACTTCTACCCGGCCGCGGGCACGCCGGGGTGCACCAAGCAGGCCTGCGACTTCCGGGACAACCTCGGCGAACTCGACGGCGCCGGCTACCAGGTGCTCGGCGTCTCGCCGGACAAGCCGGAGAAGCTCGCGAAGTTCGCCGAGGCGGAGCAGCTGACGTTCCCGCTGCTGTCCGATCCGGACAAGACGGTCCTCACCGAGTGGGGCGCGTTCGGCGAGAAGAAGAACTACGGGCGCATCGTGCAGGGCGTGATCCGGTCGACGTTCGTGATCGACCCCGAGGGCACGATCGTGAAGGCGATGTACAACGTCCGGGCGACCGGCCACGTCGCGAAGCTGTTGAAGGACCTCAAGATCTCGGCTTGACCCCGCTTCCGGCGTGGGCGAAGTGCCGCCCGCGCCGGAACCGCGCTCACATCACCCGGCGGTAGGCCTCGACCAGCTGCTCCTCCGCGTCGTCGAGGTACGCGGCCAGCTGCCGCTCCGCCGTGAGGCCGTCGCCGGTGCGCAGCGTCTCCAGGATCTCCCGGTTGCGCTCCAGGTACGGCTCGTGGAACGGCTGCGGGTCGGCCATCACGTGGAACACCAGCCGCAGCTCGGCGAGCAGCCCGCGGACCAGCTCGTCGACCCGCGGGCTGCCGGCGAGCGTGATCAGCGCCTGGTGGAAGTGGATGTTCGCGGTGCCCAGCTCGCGCCAGGCCTGACGCTTCTTCGCGTCCTCGCCGTCCGCGACGGCGGCCTCCACGGCCTGCAGCTTGTCACCCGGCGGACTGGTGATCTCCCGCAGCACGGCGCACTGCACGAGCTTGCGCACCTTGTACAGGTCGATGACGTCCTCGACCGACAGCCGCCGCACGAAGACGCCCCGGTTCAGCTCGTGCACCAGCAGCTTCTCGTGGGTGAGCAACCGGAACGCCTCACGCAGGGTGTTCCGGGAGACGCCGAGCGCCCCGCCGATCGCCTCCTCGGAGAGCCGGCTGCCGGGCTCGAAGAAGCCCTCGGTGATGCGCCCCCGCAGGATGTCCGCCAGCCGTTCGGCCGTGCTGGTGCGGCCCAGCAACAGGCGGTCGGCTTCGAGCCCGGTGCTGAGGATCGAGCCCATGGACTCGGCGTCGGTGGTCACGCTGGGCCTCCGGTTCATCAGGGGTCGGACCGTGTAACGGAAACTTAACCAGTCCATCGAAGGACGGTCCAACCTGCGACTTGTTCTACGAAAAGTCTATCCAGACGCTTCGAAGCGGTGTCCATGTTCCTCGAAAGTATTGACGGATCGTTCAACAATCCCTAACTTCATGACCTACCTCACTCCCCTTCGATGGATGGACACCGTGATGACCGCTTCGACTGAGCCCACGGACAAGCGCTCACTGCGCCGCGCGTTCGTGGCTAGCCTGTCCGGCACCACTCTGGAGTACTACGACTTCGCGGCCTACTCCGTGGCGGCCGCGACGTTGTTCGGCAAGCTGTTCTTCCCCTCGGGTGACAGCCTCGCCGGCACCATGGCGGCCTTCTCGACCTACGCCGTCGGTTACCTCGCCCGCCCGCTCGGTGGGTTCATCTTCGGCCGCCTCGGCGACAAGCTGGGCCGCAAGCAGGTCCTGGTGTTCACCCTCCTGCTGACCGGTATCGCCACCTTCCTGATCGGCATCCTGCCCACCCACGCGGCGATCGGCGGCTGGGCGGCCGTGCTGCTCGTGGCGCTGCGGTTCGCGCAGGGTGTCGGTGTCGGTGGCGAGTGGGGCGGCGCGGTACTGCTGTCCAGTGAGTTCGGCGATCCGAAGAAGCGCGGTTTCTGGGCCTCGGCGGCCCAGATCGGCCCGCCGGCGGGCAACCTGCTGGCCAACGGTGTGATCGCGCTGCTGGCCGCGGTGATGACCACCGCCGCGTTCGAGTCCTGGGGCTGGCGCATCGCGTTCCTGCTCTCCGGTGTCCTGGTGCTGTTCGGCCTGTGGCTGCGGATGAAGCTGGAGGAGACCCCGGTCTTCAAGAAGATCGCCGAGCAGGGCGAGAAGCCGAAGGCCCCGATCAAGGAGGTCTTCACCCAGGAGCCGCGTGCCCTGATCGCCGGCATCCTGATCCGCATCTGCCCGGACGTCCTGTACTCGCTGTTCACCGTCTTCGTCCTCACCTACATGACCAGCGAGCTGGGCATGAGCCGCAGCCAGGGCCTGACCGCCGTCATGATCGGTTCGGCGTTCCAGCTGTTCCTGATGCCGGCCGCCGGTGCGCTCTCCGACCGTGTCAGCCGCCGCAAGCTCTACGCGATCGGCACCATCGCCGCCGGTGTCTGGCCGTTCCTGTTCTTCCCGCTGGCCGGCACCAAGTCCTACCTGGCGATCGCGGTCGGCATGGTCGTCGCGCTGGCGATCCACGCCCTGCTCTACGGCCCGCAGGCCGCGATGATCACCGAGCAGTTCACCGAGCGGCTGCGCTACACGGGCAGCTCGCTGGCCTACACCCTCGCCGGTGTGGTCGGTGGCGCCGTCGCTCCGCTGATCTTCACCGCCCTGCTCGACGCCTACGACTCCTGGTTCGCCGTGGCGCTCTACGTCCTGGTGACCGCGATCGTCACGGGCATCGGTGTCGCCCTGAGCCGCCGGGCGCCCGAGGAGCAGCCGGTCGTCACCTCGGCCGACACGGTGGAAGTCGCACGATGAGCGCCCCCGCGACCACCGCCACCATCGACCTGAACTGCGACGTGGGCGAAGGGTTCGGCGCCTGGCGGATCGCCGATGACGAAGCCCTGCTGGACGTCGTGACCGGCGCCAACGTGGCCTGCGGCTTCCACGCCGGTGACCCCTCGACCATGCGGCACGTCTGCGAGGCGGCGGTGAAGCGCGGGGTCACCATCGGAGCCCACGTCGGGTACCGGGACCTGGCCGGGTTCGGCCGCCGGTTCCTCGACGTGGACCCCGTCGAACTGATCGACGAGATCCTCTACCAGCTGGGTGCGCTCGACGCACTGGCCGGCGCGTCGGGCGGCGAGATCGCCTACGTCAAGCCGCACGGCGCGCTGTACAACGCCATCGCCACGCACGAGAAGCAGGCGGGCGCGGTGGCCGAGGCGGTGTGGCAGTACGACCCGACGCTGCCCGTGCTCGGGCAGCCCGGGTCCCGGTGGCTGGCGCGTGCCGCCGAGGCCGGGCTGACCACCATCGCCGAGGCCTTCGCCGACCGCGGTTACTCGCCCGACGGGCGGCTCCTCCCCCGGCGCGAGCCGGGGGCGGTGCTGACCGACGCGGACGAGGTGGCGCGGCGGTGCGTCCGGCTGGTGCGGGACGGCGAGGTGGTGGCCGTGGACGGCACGGTCATCCCACTCCAGGCGGGTTCGCTGTGCGTGCACAGCGACACCCCGGGCGCGGTGGAACTGGCCGCCGCGGCCCGGGCCGCCCTGGTGTCGGCCGGGGTCGAGGTGCGGAGCTTCGCATGAACATCCGGCGATGCGGGGACCAGGCGCTGCTGGTCGACGTCGGCGACACCGGCGGGATCGACGCGGTGCTCGGCCTGTACTCCGCGCTGTCCGACCCTCGTCCCGACGGCGTGACGGAACTGGTGCCTGCGGCGCGCACCCTCCTGGTGCGCTTCGACCCGGCCGTGATCGGCGCCGGCGAGCTGGCGGAGCTGCTGACGGGCACCGAACCGGTGCCCGCCCAGGCGATGCGCGGCGAACTGGTGGAAATTCCCGTGTACTACGACGGCGCCGACCTGGCCGAGGTCGGCAAGCACACCGGCCTCGGCGCGGACGGCGTCGTCGAAATGCACACCGCCGCCGAGTACACGGTGGCGTTCGGCGGGTTCGCGCCCGGTTTCGGTTACCTGACCGGGCTGCACCCGAAACTGCACCTGCCGCGGCGGGCCACGCCGCGGACGCACGTGCCCGCCGGGGCGGTCGCCATCGCCGGTGAGTTCACCGGCATCTACCCGCGGTCCTCGCCGGGTGGCTGGCAGCTGGTCGGCCGGACCGAGGTCCCGCTGTGGGACCCGGCCCGCCGTCCGCCCGCCCTGCTGCGGCCCGGCACCCGCATCCGCTTCCGGGAGGTTCGATGATCGAGGTGGTGCGGCCGGGTCCGCTGACCACGGTGCAGGACCTGGGACGTCCCGGACTGGCCGCCCTGGGGGTCGGCCGGTCCGGGGCGGCCGACCGCCGGTCGGCCGCACTGGCAAACCGGCTCGTCGGCAACCTCGACGGCGCCGCGGTGCTGGAAACCACGTTCGGCGGCCTGGTGCTGCGGTTCCGGCAGGTGGCGCGGGTCGTGGTGACCGGCGCGCCGTGCCCGATCCGGCGGGGCCGCCGCGGTGAGGCGATGAACGCGCCGTTCACCGTCTGGCCAGGCGAGGAGCTGACGCTGGGGGCGCCGACCTCCGGGCTGCGCACCTACGTCGCCGTGCGTGGCGGGATCGGCGTGGACAAGGTGCTGGAGTCCCGCTCGACCGACCTGCTGGCCGGGCTCGGCCCCGCCGCGCTGAGCGAGGGCGACGAGCTGCCGATCGGCGACGACGAGTGCGGCCCGCTGCCCTCGGTCGAGGTCGCGCCGGTGCCCGACCCGGCCGGGTTCGCGCTGACCGTGCGCGTGATGCCCGGCCCGCGGGACGACTGGTTCACCGCGGAGGCGCTGAAGACCTTCGCGACGGCGACCTACGAGGTGACCTCGGAGAGCAACCGCGTCGGCGTCCGGCTCACCGGCCCCGTCCTGGAGCGCGCCCGCGAGGGCGAGCTGCTCAGCGAGGGCATGGTGCCGGGCGCGATCCAGGTGCCGCCATCGGGGCTGCCGCTGGTGTTCCTCGCCGACCACCCGGTGACCGGCGGATACCCGGTCATCGGTGTGGTGCTGACCGACGACCTGCCGGTGATGGCCCAGGCCCGGCCTGGGCAGACCGTGTCGTTCCGCCTCGTGTCCGCCGATCTCCCGGCGGCCGCCTGAAAACTCCCGGGAGCCATCCGTCAGGGTGGCTCCCGGGCTCCAAACCTCAGCGCCCGGCGAGTTCCCGCAACGCCGGCAACAGCGCCCGCAGCGCGCGACCGCGGTGGGACGAAGCGTCCTTCTCCGCCGGTTCCATCTCCGCCGACGTGCGGGTCTCCCCCTCCGGCACGAAGATCGGGTCGTAGCCGAACCCGTTGGTGCCCCGCGACTTCCGGATCAGCCGGCCGCGCCATTCGCCGCGCACCACCGTCTCCTCGCCGCCCGGCAGCACCAGCGCCGCCGCGCACACGAAGTCCGCGCCCCGGCGCTCGTCCGGGGTGTCGGTGAGCTGGGCGAGCACCAGGTCCAGGTTCGCCTGGTCGTCGCCGTGCCGTCCGGCCCAGCGGGCGGACAGCACGCCGGGCATCCCGTTCAACGCGTCCACCGCCAGGCCGGAGTCGTCCGCGATGGCGGGCAGGCCGGTGGCCGCGACGGCGTCCCTGGCCTTGGCGACCGCGTTCTCCTCGAAGGTCGCGCCGGTCTCCGGCGCCTCGGGGAACTCCGGCACGTCGGCGAGACCGACCACCTCCAGCCCCTCGACCCCCTCGGCCGCGAGGATGCGCCGCAGCTCGCCGAGCTTCTTGGCGTTGCGGGTGGCCAGCAGGACGCGGCTCACTTCGAGCCCTTCTTCTTGCCCGTGACCGGCTCCGGCAGCTCGTACGGGTACGGCTCGGCCAGCGCCGCCGTCTGCAGCCGGGTCAGCTCCGCGCACCCGGTCTGCGCCAGGTCCAGCATCTTGTCCAAAGTGGAACGGGTGAAGGTCGCGCCCTCGCCGGTGCCCTGCACCTCGATGAGCGTGCCGGCGTCGGTGGCGACGACGTTCATGTCGACCTCGGCCCGCGAGTCCTCTTCGTAGGGCAGGTCCAGGCGCACGCGCCCGTCCACCACGCCGACGCTGACCGCGGACACCATGGCGGAAAGCGGTTGCGGATCAGCCAGCCGCCCGGCCGCCGCGAGCCAGGTGACCGCGTCGGCCAGCGCCACGTAGGCGCCGGTGATCGCGGCCGTGCGGGTGCCGCCGTCGGCCTGGATCACGTCGCAGTCGAGCTGGATCGTGTTCTCGCCGAGCGCGGCCAGGTCGATGCACGCCCGCAGGGAGCGGCCGATCAGCCTGCTGATCTCGTGCGTCCGCCCGCCGATCCGGCCCTTGACCGACTCGCGGTCGCCGCGGTCGTGCGTGGCCGAGGGCAGCATGGCGTACTCGGCGGTCACCCACCCGAGACCCGATCCGGTCCGCCACCGCGGCACGCCCTCGCTGACGCTCGCCGCGCAGAGCACCTTCGTGTTGCCGAACTCGATGAGCACCGAGCCGGCCGGCCACTGCTGGAATCCCCGCGTGATCTTCACGTCGCGGAGCTGGTCGTCGTTCCTGCCGTCTTTTCGCACCACGCGTGCAGCGTAGAACCCCGCTACTGTGCCTGTTCATGCGCGCCGCCTTCGCGACCCTGCTCGCCTGCCTGCTGTGCCTGACCGCCGCACCCGCCACCGCGTCCACCGCCACTTGCGCGGAGACGCTGACCTGCACCGCCGAGGACATCGACGGGATGACGATCGCGCAGCGCCTGGAGTTCGTGCGCGCGATGTCGGCCGGTCCGGCGGCGGAGGTCGTCCCCGGTTACGCGCCGCGGTGGCGCAACATCGAGGGGGTGCTGGAGTTCTTCGCCGACCGCGGGCTGGGCGCTCCGGGCACCTGGGTGTCCTATGTGGATGCCGGGATTCTGGAGGGCATCGAACGGGGCATCGCGCTGGCCCGCGGGGACAGCACGGACACCTTCGGCAACCCCGGTGCGACCTTGTGGGCGAGCTACCTCACCCACCTGCGTGACGGGAAGCTGACGGCCCGTTCGGCGCACGACCGCGCGTGGAGCGAGGCCGAGCAGGCCTCGACCGAGTACGGCGTCGCGCTGGCCGAGCGGGTGCACGGCATCGCCGCAACTCCGGTCGAGGAGCGCTTCTACCAGTTCTCCGAGTTCTACCGGTGGACGCTGCGCAGCCGCCCGATGCTGCTCGACCTGCTGACCCCGCCGGTCGGCCCGGGCGACCAGCGGCAGCTGACCTTCCTGGACTGGTTCACCGACGTCACCAACGACGTGCCCGCCCACCGCGGCTCACACCTGGCCTACGACCTCGCCGAGTTCGACGCCCCGGCCGGCACGCTGAACTTCCTGGCCCTGTTCACCGCCTACGCCGACGCGCTGGCCGAGGACTACCTGCCGACGTAATTCAGCACATGTTGACAAACTCGCGCCCGCGCGGAGAATTCATCGTAAGGTGAATTAGGGGGTGCGTGATGCGGCGCAGACTCTTGACCGGCCTCGGGCTCGTGGCCGTCCTCGCGATCGTGGTCCTGACCCTGCGCGACCGCGTCCCCTCGCCCGCGGAGATCGGCGCCGCGCTCCGCGAGGCGGACCCCGGGTGGCTGGCCGTGGCGGCGGCCGCCGAGTTCGTGTCGATGGGGATGTTCGCCCGCCAGCAGCGGCGGCTGCTCACCGCGTTCGGCGTGACCCTGCAGCGCCGCCGGATCCTGGCCCTGTCCTACGGCCGGTCCGCCATCTCGATCAGCCTGCCCGCCGGTTCGGCGGTGTCCGCCGCCTACGCGTTCCAGCAGTTCCGGGCAGGCGGCGCGGACCGGAAGTCGGCCGCCGCCGTGATGGTGCTCTCCGGCGTGCTGTCGGCGCTGGGGCTGGCGCTGCTCTACGGCACCGGGGCGCTGGCCGCGATCCACCCGGCGGCCGCGGCGGCCCTCGTCGTGGGCGCGGTCCTGCTGGTCACGCTGGTGTCCCGGCAGTCGAGCGCGATCGCGCCCCGGCACTGGCTGCTCGCGCTGGCCGCGGCCACCGCGAACTGGCTCGGCGACCTGGTGTGCCTGATCGCGGCGGCCCGCGCCTTCGGCATCGGCCTCGGTCTGCTCGAACTGGCCACGGTCTACCTCGCGGTGCAGCTCGTGCGGCAGATCCCGCTCACCCCGGGCGGCATCGGCGTCATCGAGGTCAGCCTGCTCACCGGGCTGGTCTCCGCGGGCGCGGCGGAACCGGCGGCCGCCGCGGCGGTGCTCACCTACCGGCTGCTGTCCTGCTGGTTGATCATCCCGATCGGGCTGGCCTGCTGGGCGGCGCTGCGGCGGGCCTCAGACGTCGTAGACCGCGCCCCGCTCGACGAGCGCAGCGCCGGGGAAGACCGCCCGGGCCTCGGCGAGGATGGCGTTCCGGTCGCTCCACGGCGCGACGTGCGTGATGAGCAGGCGCTCCACACCCGCGTCCCGCGCCAGCTCGCCCGCCTGCTTGCCGGACAGGTGCACGCCAGGCGGCCGGTCCGCGGCGTCGGTCCAGGACGCCTCGGCGAGCAGGACGTCGACGTCGCGGACCAGGTCGGCCAGTGCGTCGCAGGGCCCGGTGTCGCCGGTGTAGGCGAGCGTGCGGCCGGCGTGCCGCACCCGTAACCCGAACGCCTCGGTCGGGTGGACCACCGGGATCGCGGTGACCTCGAACGGGCCGATCTTCACCGGATCGCCGGACAGGGCGTGGAACTCGTAGACGTCGGACAGGTCGGTCTCGGCCAGCTCCGCCTCGTTCGGCGCGTACGCCATCGCCAGCCGGACCGGCGCGTTCGCCGGGGCGTGCACCGGGAGCCGGCGCGCGGTGGTGTCGTACGGCGGGGCCGGGTGGTAGCGGCGCAGCACGGTCAGCGCGCTGAAGTCCGCGCAGTGGTCCGGGTGCAGGTGCGACAACACCAGCGCGTCGAGGTCGAAGGGGTCACGCCGCTGCTGCAGCTCGGCGAACACGCCGTTGCCGAACTCGAGGCCGAGCAGGAAACCGTCCGCTTCGAGCAGGTATCCGGACGCGGGCTGGCCCGGGCCGGGAACGCTGCCCGAGCAACCGAGGATCGTCAGTCGCACGGGACAACACCCTGCCAGCTCAGGCGCTGATCGGCGAGAGCACGCCGGGTGCGAATCCCATGAAGCGCTGTGCGAGCCGGACGAACGGCTCCGGCGAGCCGGTCGCGATGAACTCGTGCTGGGGCGGAACGTCCCGTTCGGCCAGCATGTCCTGTTCGGTGAGCACGCGGACGACGTCCTTGGCGGTCTCCTCGGCGCTGGAGACGAGCGTCACGTCCGGGCCCATGACGATCTGCAGGACCCCGGTCAGCAGCGGGTAGTGCGTGCAGCCGAGCACGAGGGTGTCGACCTCGGCACGCAACAGCGGTTCGAGGTAGCCCTGCGCGAGGCCGAGCACCTGGCGGCCGGACGTGACGCCGCGCTCGACGAAGTCGACGAACCGGGGGCACGCGACGCTGGTGACCGACACGTCGCGCGCCGCGGCGAAGGCGTCCTCGTAGGCGCGGGAGCGGATCGTGCCCTCGGTGCCGATCACGCCGATGCGACCCGTGTGGGTGGCGGCGACGGCCCGGCGCACGGCGGGCAGCACGACCTCGATCACCGGGACGTCGTAGCGCTCGCGCGCGTCCCGCAGGCACGCCGCCGACGCCGTGTTGCACGCGATGACCAGGGCCTTCGCCCCGTCCGCGACGAGCTTGTCCAGCGCGGTGAGCGCCAGTTCCCGCGCCCGTGCGATGGGCAGCGGGCCGTACGGGTTGTGCGCGGTGTCCCCGACGTAGCGCAGCTGCTCGGACGGCAGCTGGTTCAGGATCGCGCGGGCGACCGTGAGGCCCCCGACTCCGGAATCGAACACACCGATCGGGGCCTCACGACTGCTCACGGCTTCGAGGGTACCGCCCGCTTCCGGCCCGCCCGCGCGGCGAACCAGGCCGCGAGAACACCGCCGAGCGCGCCGAACAGGTGCGCCTGCCAGGAAATGCCGGGCTGGCCGGGCAGCACGCCCCACAGCATCCCGCCCCAGCCGATCAACAGCACCGCGGCGAGCGCGATCTGCCAGAACGCCCGGTTGAACAGCCCGCGGACCAGCAGGTAGGCCAGCCAGCCGAAGGCGAGCCCGGACGCGCCGATGGTGATCGTGCCCGGTTCCGAGGTGAGCCACACCCCGATGCCGCTGACCAGCCAGATCGTCGCCGTGACCAGCGCCCAGCGGGCGATCCCGCTCGCCATCGCGAGGAAGGCGAACACCATGACCGGCAGGGTGTTGGCGAGCAGGTGCGCCCAGCTGCCGTGCAGCAGCGGCGCCCACACGACGCCGTCCAGCCCGCCGAGCGAGCGCGGCGCGATGCCCTCCGCGTCGAGCCGGTTGTCCAGCACGACGTCGACGCCCTCGACGAGGTACAGCAGCGCGGTGAACGCGAGCACCACGAGCGCGGCGGTCTTCGGCTTCGCCGACAGGACGCGCTTCGCCTGGTCGGCCTGGGGTGCGGGCAGCGTGCTCATGACTCCACGGTACGAGCGGCGCTGGTGTGCGGAATCGGGTGAAAACCCTGAATTGACACCGGTATTACCCGGCGGAAACCACGCTCCGTTTCGCTGGGGGCAGGTGACCACCACTGCCTGGAGGAACGCACGTGACGAGCATCTACGAACAGATCGGCGGGCAGGACGCGCTGATCGCCGTGGTCGACGACTTCTACGAGCGGGTGCTCGACGACGCCGAACTGGCTCCCTTCTTCACCGGCACCAACCTGCCGCGTCTGAAGGGCATGCAGGTCGAGTTCTTCGCCGCCGCGCTCGGCGGGCCTGACGAGTACCGGGGCCGGTCGATGAAGGACGTGCACCGCGGCCGCGGCATCGCCCAGCACCACTTCGACCTCGTCGCGAAGCACCTCACCGAGTCGCTGCTGGCCGCCGGGGTGCCGGAGGAGACCACGAACACGATCATCGGCGCGGTCGCGCCACTGTCCGCCGACATCGTCTCGCCCACGGCCTGAACAGCGAAAACGCCCCTCTCCCAGCCGGGAGAGGGGCGTTCGCGCGTGGTTCCTAGGCCCAGAGCTGCCCGTCGAGGCGCTCGGCGGCCTCGTCCAGCGTGCCGCTGTACGCGCCGGTCGACAGGTACTTCCACCCGGCGTCGGCGACGATGAACGCGATGTCGGCCTTCTCGCCCTTCGCGGCGACCTTCTCGGCCACCCCGAGCGCGGCGTGCAGCACCGCGCCGGTGGAGATGCCGGCGAAGATGCCCTCGTGCTCCAGCAGCTCACGCGTGCGGCGCAGCGCGTCGTAGGCGCCCACCGAGTAGCGGCCGTTGAGCACGTCCGGGTCGTACAGCTCCGGCACGAACCCCTCGTCGAGGTTGCGCAGCCCGTACACCAGCTCGCCGTACCGCGGCTCGGCGGCGATGATCTGCACGTCCGGCTTCTGCTCGTGCAGGTACCGGCCGACGCCGACCAGCGTGCCCGTGGTGCCGAGGCCACCGACGAAGTGCGTGATCGTCGGCAGGTCCTTCAGCAGCTCCGGCCCGGTCGTGCGGTAGTGCGCGTCCGGGTTGGCCGGGTTGCCGTACTGGTAGAGCATCACCCAGTCCGGGTTCTTCTCCGCCAGCTCCTTGGCGCGCCGCACGGCCTCGTTGGAGCCGCCCGCGGCCGGCGAGAACACGATCCGCGCGCCGTAGGCCTGCAGCAGCTGCTTGCGCTCGGCCGAGGTGTTCTCCGGCATCACGCACACCAGGCCGTAGCCCTTGAGCTTCGCGGCCATCGCCAGCGAGATGCCGGTGTTGCCCGAGGTCGGTTCGAGGATCGTCGAGCCCCGGCGCAGCCTGCCCTCGCGCTCGGCGGCCTCGATCATGGCCAGCGCGGGCCGGTCCTTGATCGAGCCGGTCGGGTTGCGGTCCTCCAGCTTGGCCCACAGGCGCACGTCGTGCGTCGGGGACAGCCGGGGCAACCCCACCAGCGGCGTGCCGCCGAGGGCTTCGAGCAGCGATTCGTACCGGGCCATGACCTAGCGGGCGCCGCCGGCCACCGCGGGCAGGATGGTGACCGTGTCGCCGTCCTTGACCTCGGCGTCCAGACCGCCGGCGAAGCGCACGTCCTCGTCGTTGACGTAGACGTTGACGAAGCGGTGGAGCTTGTCCTCCTTGACCAGGCGGGCCTTGAGGCCACCGTGGCGCGACTCGATGTCGTCGATCACCTCGGCCACGGTCTTGCCGGCCGCCTCGACCGACTTCTGACCACCCGTGTGCGTGCGCAGGATGGTGGGGATGGACACGGTCACGGCCATGGGTAACTACCTCCGCTTGGGTTTCTTCCAGGTCTGACGTCGGGCTGCCCGGCGTTTATTCCGTGATCTCCACGGGCTCTTCGGTGACGACCCCGTCGACGATCCGGTACGACCGGAACTCGTGCGTCTCGGGGTCGCGGGTGGAGACCAGCACGTAGTGCGCGTCGGGCTCGGAGGCGTAGGACACGTCGGTGCGTGACGGGTAGGCCTCGGTCGCGGTGTGCGAGTGGTAGATCACGACCGGGACCTCGTCGTTCGCGTCCATCTCGCGGTAGAGCTTGAGCAGGTCACCGGAGTCGAACTCGTAGAACGTCGGCGAGCGGGCCGCGTTCAGCATGGGGATGAACCGCTCGGGGCGGTCGGAGCCCTCGGGCCCGGCGATCACGCCGCACGCCTCGTCCGGGTGGTCCCGGCGAGCGTGGGCGACGATCTCGTCGACGAGTTCACGGCGGATCCGAAGCACGACGGACATCTTACGTGCCGGACACCGGGGGTTCACAGAGTGAGACTGCGCACGCCAGCGCGACGTCGTCCTGAGCGTGCGCGAGCCACTCGAGCGTGTAGTCCCGCTGGCTGACCGGGAGACGCGCCCAGGCGCGCCGGTCCCGCCACCGGGGGTTCCGCAGGTAGAGGACCTGCGCGTGGCCGAAAGTGATGATCCACGCGCGCTGCCACGCCGCATCCAGGGTGAACGCGGTCGCGCCGGTCCACCCGCGCACCACGGCCCGGACCGCGGCGGTCACGCTCTCGCGCATCGCCGCGCCGTGGCGTTCCCGGAACGCCCTGGCCTCGCGGATGAGCAGGTAGGCGTCGGGGAAGAGGTCCTCGTTCCGGAGCCTGCGCCGACCGCGGTAGCCGGTTTCCAGCGCGGTCAGCAGTTCGCCCGCGATGCTGTAGAGGCACTGGCCGACGTTCGACGACATCTCGACCAGGACCTGGCCGCCGGGCAACGGCTGAGCGTTCAGGAAGTCCACGTCAGACGCCCTGCACCGTGGCGTGCAGACCGAGCACCTGCAGCTCGGCGACCAGCCCCTCGGCCTGCTCGCGCGCGCTGAACCGGGTGAGCTCGGCCGCCCCCTGGTGATGCACGACGTCGGCGAATTCCATGCCCCGCTCGACGGCGAGCCCGACCACGCTGTGCAGTGCGAAGATCACCGTCTGGTACGAGTTCACGTCGTCGTTGTGCACGACGACCGCCCAGGCCTTTTCCACGGCCATCAGATCGCTCCGGGACCAGCCGCGTTACTCGAACGCTTCCGGCCACACGTCGCGGTACGCGGGCACGCCCGCCACTCCGACGGCGCTCACCAGCCCGTGCACGCAGGCCCGCGCGAAGACCCGCGCCGCCGCCGCGCACAGGTCGTCCAGGCCTGCCGCACGTGTGGTCACCCCGAAGGGGCCTTCGGCCGCCGGCAGGTCCCGCGCGCCCGTGGCCAGCGCGAACACCGTGTCGCCGTCGAACATCGAGTGCGCGGGGCGCACCGCGCGGGCCAGGCCGTCCTGCGCCGCGACCGCCAGGCGGCGGCACTCGGCCTTCGACAGGTCCGCGTCGACCGCCACCACGCCGATCGTGGTGTTCAGGTCCGCGTCCCGGCCGGGCACCGACGCCGCCCGCTCCGGCCAGCGCACGCTGAACTCGCCCGCGACCTCGTGATCCGCCGCGAACGGGCGGCCGCTGTCGAACGACACCGCCTCGCCACGCGCGTTGACCACCGCGAGCGCCCCGACCACGAAGTCGCCGACCCGCTCGCTCGCCGTGCCGACCCCGCCCTTCAGCGAGCCGACCGTCGCACCCGCTCCCGCGCCGACGCAGCCCTGCTCGACCGCGGTGCTCGCGGCCTCGCAGGCGGCGTACCCGAAGGAGGCGTCCGGCCGGTTGCCCCACGCCGACCGGGGCAGGTCGAAGATCACCGCGCCCGGCACGATCGGCACCACCTCGTGCGGCTCGACGCCGACCTGGAACCCGCGGTCCCGCTCGGCCAGCCACCGCATCACCCCGTCCGCGGCCGCCAGCCCGTAGGCGCTGCCGCCGGACAGGCAGATCGCGTCGACGTACCGGACCAGGTTCTCCGGTTCCAGCAGGTTCGTCTCGCGCGTGCCGGGCGCACCGCCGCGCTGGTCGACCGCGCCCGTCGTGCCGGGCGGCGCGAGCACGACCGTCGTCCCGGTCGCCCAGCCGTCCCCGATCCGGTGGTGGTGCCCGACCAGCACCCCGGGCACGTCCGTGATCATGCGGTGAGCGCCTGCACCAGGCTTTCCTGCACCCAGGTCAGCCAGTGGTAGACCCCGAGGTGGGGCGAGCGCGGATCGTCCTCCGGCAGCTCGTCGGGCATGTCCTCGGTGACGTCCAGCGCCGTGCCCAGCGCCAGCCGGACGTCGTTGAGCGCGGACAGCCACGCGTCGGCCTGCTCGTAGGTCAGCTTCACGTCGCCGCCGTCGCGCGGCAGGGTCTCCATGACCACCGCGGCGACGCCGACCTTCGCGTCGACCAGCTCAGGCTCGTGCAGCGACCGCAGCGCGCTCGCCGAGTCCAGGACCTCCTGGCTGGGCGTGTCCGGGTCGATCTTGTGGTAGTCCGGCAGCAGGCGGGACAGCACCGGGTCGTCCGGCGACTGCGACGGGCCGGTGCGGATGCCGGTCAGCTCGGCCAGCGGGTCCTGCGGCGCCTCCTCGGCGCGCGCCCGCAGCATGTCCTCGAGCTGGCTCACCAGGCCGCGCAGCACCGCGGCCTCCTGCTGCTCGAACCCGGCGTGGATGCGGCCGCCCTTGCGCTGCCAGCCCCTCACGAAGTGTGCTCCATCGTCGCCCACAGTCCCGCGGCGTGCAGTTTCGTCACGTCCGCCTCGACCTTCTCCTTCGTGCCCGAGGACACCACCGCGCGCCCCTTGTGGTGCACGTCCAGCATCAGCTTGGTGGCGTGGTCGCGGCTGTAGCCGAACAGCTTCTGGAAGACGTACGTCACGTACGACATCAGGTTCACCGGGTCGTTCCAGACGATCGTCTGCCACGGCTGGTCTTCGGCGCCTGCCTCGGTGCCGAGTGGTTCAACCTGCGTCTGTTCGGATGCGACAGGCGTGGTCATGCGCCCCATGGTGTCACGGAACCGGCACGGCGTGGACCGGTGGTGGGTCTGTTCGGGTGATTCGGCCGAACGCGCAAGTACCTCATAGTCTGATCCCATGGGTTTCCCCGAGACGCACGGCAGCACGGCCCTGCTGACCGACCACTACGAGCTCACCATGCTGGGCAGCGCCCTCGCCGACGGCACCGGCGACCGCCAGTGTGTGTTCGAGGTCTTCGCCCGCCGCCTGCCCGCCGGACGGCGCTACGGCGTGGTCGCCGGCACCGGGCGCGTGCTGGAGGCGATCGCCGACTTCCGGTTCACCGACGCCGAGATCGACCAGCTCGCGGCCACCGCGGTGGTCGACGACGACACGCTGTCGTGGCTGGCGAACTACCGGTTCGGCGGCGACGTCGACGGCTACCCCGAGGGCGAGCTGTACTTCCCCGGCTCGCCGATCCTCACCGTTCGGGGGACCTTCGCCGAGGCGGTCCTGCTGGAGACCGTCGCGCTGTCCATCCTCAACCACGACAGCGCGATCGCCTCCGCCGCGGCCCGCATGTCCTCGGCCGCGCACGGCAGGCCGATCATCGAGATGGGCGGCCGCCGCACGCACGAGATGGCCGCGGTCGCCGCCGCGCGCGCCGCCTACATCGGCGGATTCGCCACCACGTCGAACCTGGAGGCCGGGCGCCGCTACGGCATCCCGACCCGCGGCACCGTGGCGCACGCGTTCATGCTGCTGCACGACAGCGAAGAGGACGCCTTCCGCGCCCAGGTCGAGAAGATGGGCACCGACACCACCCTCCTGGTCGACACCTACGACATCACCCGCGGCATCGAGACCGCGGTGCGCGTGGCGGGCCCGGAGCTGGGCGCGGTCCGCATCGACTCCGGCGACGTGGGCGTGCTGGCCCGCAAGGCGCGCGAGCAGCTCGACTCGCTCGGCGCGAAGGACACCCGGATCGTGGTGTCCGGCGACCTCGACGAGCACGCGATCGCCGCCCTGCGCGCCGAGCCGGTCGACGCCTACGGCGTGGGCACGTCGGTGGTCACCGGGTCCGGCGCGCCGACCGCCGGGATGGTCTACAAGCTGGTCGAGGTCGACGGCCGCCCGGTCGCCAAGCGCAGCGAGAACAAGGCCTCGCGCGGTGGCGAGAAGTCCGCGCTGCGCCGCCACAAGCCGACCGGCACCGCGCTGGAGGAGGTCGTCTACGCGGCCGGCCAGCGCCCCGAGGCCGGGGAGAACGACCGCGAGCTGCCGATCCCGCTGGTGCGCGGCGGCAAGCCGGTCGACGGCCTGCCCACGCTGGAGGACAGCCGTCAGCGGCTGCGCGAGGGCCTGGTCAGCCTGCCGTGGGAGGGCCTCAAGCTCTCCAGCGGCGAACCCGCGATCCCCACCGTCTTCCCCCAGGAGGCGTGATGAGCAGGGCACTGATCGTCGTCGACGTGCAGAACGACTTCTGCGAAGGCGGCTCACTCGCCGTCACCGGCGGGGCCGAGGTGGCCGCGAAGATCACTGAGCACCTCGCCCGCGGCGGCTATTCGGCGGTCGCCGCGACCCGCGACTACCACATCGACCCCGGCGCGCACTTCAGCGAGAACCCGGACTACGTGCGGTCGTGGCCGCGGCACTGCGAGGCCGGGACGCCGGGCGCGTCGTTCCACCCTGCGCTCGACGTCGGGCCGATCACCGCGGTGTTCTCGAAAGGCCAGTACAGCGACGGCTACTCCGGGTTCGAGGGCCACACCGACGCCGGTGAGAAGCTCGTCGACTGGTTGCGCGAGCGGCAGATCACCGAGGTCGACGTGGTCGGCATCGCGACGGACCACTGCGTGCGGGCGAGCGCGCTGGACGCGGCGGCGGCCGGGTTCTCGGTGCGGGTCCTGCTGGACCTCACCGCGGGCGTGGCCCGCGAGACCGTGGACAACGCGCTGGAACAGCTGCGGGCCGCGGACGTGGATCTCGTGGGCACCCCGCGGGTCGGCTGATGCGCACCGTCCTGCGGAAGCACAACAACCGCTTCCGGGAGCGGCTGGCGACCGGCCGTGTGGTGGCGATCCTGCGCGCGGACGACCCGTCCTGGTTCGCCGACGCCGGCCAGGTCCTCTACGAGGCCGGGCTCGGCGTGCTGGAGGTCGACCTGACGACACCGGGCGCGCTGGACGCGATCGGCGTCCTGCAGGCCGAACTGGGGCAGGACGCGTTGATCGGCGCCGGCGGGGTGCGCACGGTCGCCGCGGTGGACCGGTGCGCCGCGGCGGGCGTGGACTTCGTCGCGACGACGGTCTTTTCGCCGGACGTGCTGTGGCGGGCGCAGGAGTACGCGCTGCCCATCGTGTGCGGCGCGCTCACGCCCACGGAGGTGGACGCGGCCTGGCGCTACGGCCCGGCGGCGGTGAAGCTCCACCCGGCGGCCACCGCCGGCGGGGCGCGGTACCTGGAGGAGGTCCAGGCCGCGCTGCCGGAGGTGCCGCTGGTGCCCGCGGGCGGGGTGGAACTGTCCGATGTGGACGCTTACCTGGCGGCGGGCGCTCTCGCGGTCGGCGTCGGATCCCCGCTGCTCGGCGACGCCCTGGACGGCGGCCGCCTGGACGAGCTGGGCAAGCGGGCCTCCCGGCTGGCCGCGACCGCCGACCGCTACGCCTGAGCCGTCAGAGCCCGAACGGCGAGCAGCTCGCGGACCCGACGAGGATGTCGCCGGAAGCTGGGCCGCCCTGCGGGAACAGCTTGATGTGCATGGCGTTCGTCGTGAGGCTGCCGTCCGCGGGCACCGGCACGACGAGCTCGTTCAGCACGACCTCGGCCATCGGCGGCGCGCCCGGCGTCGTGCCCGGGATGGTGATCACGTGGTTCGGCGGGATGTTCTGCGGCACCGTGATGCCCGTGACGGTGCCCAGCGACATGTAGCCGTTGCTGCCGTTGGCCGTGGTGTTGCAGCCCGCGCCGAACGTCCTCGCCTTGATCACCGGCCCGCCGAACTGCTGCAGCACACTGGTCTCGAACCGCTGGCCGGTCACCTTCACGCTCGCCGTGCCGTCGGCGTTGCGGGTGCAGGTGGTGCTGCCCAGGCCGTACTTCGTGCGGGTGCCGACGGTGATCGGGTCGGTGCGGCCCTCCGCGGTGGTGTCCACGACGCACGGCGCGATCGGGTCCGCGTGGGCCGACACGCCGTCGACCGTGATGTCGACCGCGCCCACCGAACCGGCGCCGGTCGCTTCGGCCTGCGCCTGCGCGGTCGCCGGCGCGGCCACCACCGCCCCGAACAGGGCCCCCACCGCCACGATCCGCCTGGCCCGCTTCATGAGCCGCTCCTTTCGCCTGAGGAAATGCCTCCTCGACAATCGGCAGGACCCGCGGCGAGCCTGACCCACCCGCCCGGATGCCACCCGGACGAGTGGATCCCGGACTTGCCCGGAGCGGGGCGGCGGCCCGGTCTTGACGGTGGCCCCCGGTACCGTGTCCTGGTGGCCGTCCGTACTGCGTTCCCCGGTGTCAACGAGCTCCTCACGACCGCTGTCGAGGCGCTCGGCGGTGCGGAGCGCCCGGGGCAGGTCAAGATGGCCGAGGCGGTCGGCCGCGCCATCCGCACCGGCGAGCACCTGGCCGTGCAGGCGGGCACGGGCACCGGGAAGTCGCTGGCGTACCTGGTCCCGGCCATCCGGCACGCGGTCGAGAAGGACACCACGGTGGTCGTGTCGACGGCGACGATCGCGCTGCAGCGCCAGCTCGTCGACCGCGACCTGCCCCGGCTGGCGAAGGCGCTGAAGAAGCCGCTGGGCCGGATGCCGACGTTCGCGATCCTCAAGGGCCGCCGCAACTACCTGTGCCTGCACCGGCTCGACTCCGGCGCGCCGGAGGAGCCGGAGGACCCGGCCCTGTTCGACCCGTTCGCGGTGTCGCGGCTGGGCAAGGAGGTCACGCGGCTGCGCGAGTGGGCCTCCGACACCGAGACCGGTGACCGCGACGAGCTGGTGCCCGGCGTGACCGAGCAGGCGTGGCGGCAGGTGTCGGTCACCGCCAAGGAGTGCCTCGGCGTGGCGCGCTGCCCCATCGGCCAGGACTGCTTCGCGGAGCGGGCGCGCGGTGAAGCGGGCAAGGCGGACGTGGTGGTCACCAACCACGCGCTGCTGGCGATCGACGCGCTGCAGGGCTACCAGGTGCTGCCGGAGCACGACCTGGTGATCATCGACGAGGCGCACGAGCTGGTCGACCGCGTCACGTCGGTCGCGACGGGCGAGCTGACGTCGTCGGCGGTCGCGGTGGCGGTGCGGCGCTGCGGGAAGCTGATCGACGCCGACACGGCCGACCGGCTGCAGGAGGCTTCCGAGGGCCTGGCGATGATCCTGGAGGACATGCCGGCCGGGCGGCTGGACACGCTGCCGAAGGCGCTGGGCGGCGCGGTGGCCGCGGTGCGGGACGGCGCGCACGCGTGCCTGAGCGCGCTGGGTTCGGACCGCAAGGAGGACGTAGAGGAGGCCACGGCCCGCAAGCTCGCGCGCTCGCAGCTGGAGGAGGTGCACGACACCGCGGTGCGGCTGCTCGACGCGTTCGCCGAGGACACCGCGCACCAGCGGGACGTGGTGTGGCTGTCCAACGACAAGTTCTCGTTCAGCAGCAGGCCGCCGATGCTGCACGTGGCGCCGCTGTCGGTGGCCGGGTTGTTGCGGGAGCGGGTGTTCGCGCAGAAGACGACGGTGCTGACGTCGGCGACGCTGGCGCTGGGCGGCGCGTTCGACACGCTGGCGCGGCAGTGGGGGCTGCCGCCGTCGCAGGCGCGAGTGGTCGCCGCGGAGGGCATGGCGACGGAGAAGGCGCCGCCCGCGGACGACGACGAGCTGAAGTGGACCGGTCTGGACGTCGGTTCGCCGTTCGACCACCGGCGCAACGGGATCCTCTACATGGCGAAGCACCTGCCGCCGCCGGGCCGCGACGGGCTGGGTGAGAAGACGCTGGACGAGATCGCGTCGCTGATCGAGGCCGCGGGCGGCCGGACGCTGGGCCTGTTCTCGTCGATGCGCGCGGCGAAGCAGGCGACCGAGGAGCTGCGGGACAGGGTCGGCTTCCCGATCCTGTGCCAGGGGGAGGACACGACGTCGCTGCTGGTGACGAAGTTCGCGGAGGACCCGCGGACCTGCCTGTTCGGGACGTTGTCGTTGTGGCAGGGCGTGGACGTGCCTGGCCCGTCGCTGCAGCTGGTGATCGTCGACCGGATCCCGTTCCCCCGCCCGGACGACCCGGTGCAGTCGGCGCGCCAGCGGGCGGTCGAAGCCCGCGGCGGCAACGGTTTCCTGACGGTCGCGGCCACCCACGCGGCGCTGCTGCTGGCGCAGGGCACCGGACGGCTGCACCGCTCGGTCGGCGACAGGGGCGTGGTGGCGGTGCTGGACTCCCGCCTGGCAACGGCCCGCTACGGCGGCTTCCTGCGCTCCTCGCTCCCCCCGTTCTGGCCGACCTACGACCCCGAGGTGGCGAAAGCGGCGCTCAAACGCCTGGACGCGGCCGCCGGCTGACGCCGGGGCTCGCACCGCGCCCACCGACGCGAGCGCCACACCCAGCACCGCGAGCGCCACCCCACCGCCGCGAACCCCGCGCTCAGCGGCGCGCGTCAGCAGCGCGAGTCACCACCCCGCCGCAAGCTCCGCGCTCGGCGCACCCGAACCATCCCCCGGTGCGGGCCGAGCGCTCACGCGAGGGCCCGCGTCCCACTCGCCAATCCCCGCCTGCCCTACCGGCGCGAGCAGCCGTCCTCCGGTCTAACCGGCGAACTCCTCCGTCACCGGGATCCCCTTCTTCAGCGTCCGCGACACCGTGCACAACCGCTCGATGGCCCGGTCCACCGTGGCCACCAGCTTCTCCCGCTCGTCGTCCGGCAGGGTCGACAGGTCGACGTCGAAGAGCACGTGCACCGCGTCCAGCTCGGACGCGCCCTCGCGACGGTCGGCAGTCACCGCAACGCGCAGCGGCGCGTCCGTCCGGCGCGTGATCAGCTCCTCGGCCGTCACCGCGGCGCACCCGGCCGCCGCGATCTGCAGCAGCTCCGCCGGCGAGAACGACCCGGGCGCGCCCTTCCGCCCGATCCGCACCGACGCGCCTCGCTCGTTGCGCCCGACGAACTCGTGCTCGCCCTCGCGGCGGACGTCCAGGCTCACACGCACTCCTCGATCGGGGTCAACGCCACTGGGCGAGGACCGTGACGGTCCCGGGGTCGACCTCGGTGAACCCGGCGTCCCGCACGGCGACGACCCGCCGCTCGCGCCAGGCCCCCGCGGGATCGTCACCCGGGTGCAACTGCTTCCACTGGTCCACGGTCGCGGTCCGCACCGCGCACGCGTAGCCACGCTCGCCCCACGCGGCCAGTTCGTCGTCGCCGAGGAGCGACGCGAGGATCATCGTGCCGTGACCGACCTGGGCGGCCGCCTTGCCGACGGTCATCGCGACCTCGGGGTTGAGCAGCAGCAACGGCAGGTCCTCCGGGGCGGGACCGGGCTCGTCGGGCGGCAGGTCGCTGCCCGAGATCTGCAAGCGGCTGATCTCCTTCGGCACGTCGACCACGCGGCCCGGCACCAGCGCGCGGACCTCGGCCCCCTCGACCGACACGGTCACGCCGGGGAAGTCCTGCGCCGCGGCCCAGTGCGCGCCCCGCGCCCGGCGGGCGACCTTCCGGATGTGCCCGGACACCCAGTCGTGCACCGGCTCGTGCCACTCCCCGCCGGGCTGCGCGCGTTCGTCCAGGCAGACGGCGAGCGCCGCGGTGGCGGCGGCTTCGAGCAGCGGGGTGCGCGAGGGCGGTTCGGCCTTTTCCAGCCGCAGGATCACCGGCATCGCCCGGACCTCCTCGGGCGCGGCCTCCGGCAGCGCGGTCTCCTCCGCGGGCAACCCGAGCCAGGTGGCGTACCGGGCGGCCAGCGGGTCGAGAACGCTCATGGCCGGGCGAGCGAGAGGCCGTCGGCCGCGTCGGCGGCCTCGACCTCCGCGCGGCTGACGCCGAGCACGAACAGCACGGCGTCGAGGTACGGGTGGGACAACGCGGTGTCGGCGACCTCGCGCAGCGCGGGCTTCGCGTTGAACGCGACCCCCATGCCGGCCGCCTTGAGCATGTCGATGTCGTTGGCGCCGTCGCCGACCGCCACGCACTGGGCGAGCGGGATGCCGTAGTGGTCGGCGAACCGGCGCAGCGCCGTCGCCTTCCCGGCCCGGTCGATGATCTCGCCGACGACCCGGCCGGTGAGCTTGCCGCCGACGACCTCCAGCTCGTTGGCCGCGACGAAGTCGAGCCCGAGCTGGTCGGCGATCGGCTGGATGATCCGCGTGAACCCACCGGACACGACACCGCAGCGGAACCCGAGCCGCTTGAGCGTCCGGACCGTGGTGCGCGCTCCCGGGGTCAGCTGGATCTGCTCACCCACCTCGTCGAGCACCGACTCGGGCAGCCCGGCCAGCAGGCCGACCCGCCGTTCGAGCGACTCGGTGAAGTTCAGCTCGCCACGCATGGCGGCCTCGGTGATCTCGCGGACCTTCGGCTCGACCCCGGCGTGCGCGGCCAGCATCTCGATGACCTCGCCCTGGATGAGGGTCGAGTCCACGTCGAACACGATCAGGCGCTTGGCCCGCCGCGCGAGCCCGCCGCGCTCGATGGCGATGTCCACGCCGCCGGCGGACGCGACATCGGCGACCGCGGCCCGCAGCTCGGTGTCGGCCTGCTCGGTGTCCTCGGCGACCGACAGGTGCACCTCGAGCCCGGTGACCGGGTAGTCGGCGATGCGCCGGATCGCGTCGATGTTGGCCCCGAGCGCGGCCAGCCTGCCCGCGAAATCGGTGAACGCGCGGGCGGTCAACGGCCGCCCGAGGATCACGGCGACGTGCGTCGAGCCCTGCCGGGCGGGGGCGAACGGGTCTTCCCCGATCTCGTCCCCGATCCGGACGTCGACGTGCATGGCCACGCTGGCCATCGCCTGCTCGACGGACTCCTGCAGGCCCTCCGGGTCGTCGGCCACCGCGACCAGCACACCGAGGGTGAGCCGGCCGCGGATGACGACCTGTTCGACGTCGAGCATCTCGACGCCGTGCCGCGTGAGAGCGGCGAAGAGCACCGACGTGACGCCCGGCTTGTCCGGACCGGTCGTCGTGATCAGCACTGGCGTCATGGTCTCGTTCCTACCCGGACGCCGCGGATCACTGCTCGCTCGCGTTGTCCTTGTCGTGGTCGCCCGGGATGACCGCGTCGGTGAGGGCCTGCGACGGGGCCTTGACCCCGGCGTGGACCTTCGGCTTGCCGAAGAAGCCGATCTCACCCTCGTGGTGCATCCGCTCGACCATGTGCGGGTAGTGCAGCTCGAACGCCGGGCGCTCGGAACGGATCCGGGGCAGCTCGGTGAAGTTGTGCCGCGGCGGCGGGCACGAGGTGGCCCACTCCAGCGAGTTGCCGTAGCCCCACGGGTCGTCCACCGTGACGAGCTCGCCGTAGCGGTAGCTCTTGAACACGTTGTAGATGAACGGCAGGGTCGACGCGCCCAGGATGTAGGCGCCGATCGTCGAGATCGTGTTCAGCGTGGTGAAGCCGTCGCTGGCCAGGTAGTCGGCGTAGCGGCGCGGCATGCCCTCCGCGCCCAGCCAGTGCTGCACCAGGAAGGTGGCGTGGAAGCCGAGGAACGTGGTCCAGAAGTGCAGCTTGCCCAGCTTCTCGTCCAGCATCCGCCCGGTGATCTTCGGGAACCAGAAGTAGATCCCGGCGAAGGTCGCGAACACGATCGTGCCGTAGAGCACGTAGTGGAAGTGCGCCACCACGAAGTAGCTGTCCGACACGTGGAAGTCGATGGCCGGGGCGGCCAGCAGGATGCCGGTCAGACCACCGAAGAGGAAGGTCACGAGGAAGCCGACCGAGAAGATCATCGGCGTCTCGAAGCTCAGCTGGCCCTTCCACATGGTGCCGATCCAGTTGAAGAACTTGACACCGGTCGG